>NZ_CALJAH010000433.1 GCF_938028185.1 uncultured Cardiobacterium sp.
CGATGGCGATCCACAAGAGCATGCTCTGCGGCGAGAGGTTCAAGTCTTCGCGGTGTGCCGCCTGTTCGCCCTTGCCGCTGAAGGCGGCGATGGAGAGCCGCATTCCTTCAACCATTGGTTTGAACAGGGTGATGAGCGTCCAGAAGGCGGCGATAGCGATCGTACCTGCGCCGATGAAGCGGACATTATCTTTCCACAGTCCCATCGCTGTTCCGGGCATATCCAATTCAGACGGGCGCGGCAATATTTCACTCGCATGAGCGAGGACTTTGAACCAAGAAGGGACGAGATCAAGGAATTGGGTAACAACAGGTAGCGGATGATGTGCGCTTAAATAAGGAATAATGCCAAGCCAAGTCAGCAGTAAACCAATGAGGATGGCAATCCCGCCCGCAAGACCGACGAGATAACCCGCGCCCAGCAGGGCGAAAGAGAAACCCATCGGCGCTTGAAAGACTGCGCCGCCGGATCTGAACCAATAACCGGCGCTGTCGGCGACGACACGCAAACCGCCGGTGCAAAGGCTCATGATGCCCGCCAGCGCGCCACCGGTGAGAATCTCCTTAATACCGCTCTCACCCTGTTGCGCGCCGCTGTCCACAAAATTCGGATCGTGGCAGCCGACTTTCAGGATTTCCGCAGCGGCAACCCCTTCCGGGTACGGCAGGTCGCTATTGACCACCATCGCCAGCCGCAGCGGGATGGTGAAAATCACGCCGAGAATCCCGCCAGCGGCGCAGAGCAGTGTCGTCTGCCAAAACGGAAAACCGCTCCAATAACCCGCCATCAACAAGCCGGGCAGGACGAAAATCACCGAAGAAATCGTGCCGGCGGCAGAGGCTTCCGTCTTGACCAAGTTGTTTTCCAGAATGTTGCTGCCGTGTGCAAATTTGAGGATAACCATCGAAATGACCGCCGCCGGAATGGTGGACGCAAAGGTCAGCCCGACTTTCAGACCGAGATACACGTTGGACGCGGTGAAAACCACGGTAATCAACGCGCCCAGAATCATGCCGCGTAGCGTGAGCTCACGATAATTGGCAAAAGGGTCATGATATGAAGGGGACGACATAAAAACTCCTTAAAGGTTAGGGATTGATTATCTTGAAATTTTATTAACAGAAAGTCAAGGAAATCCACATAAGAATGTGTAGAACTAATACCAAAATTGTTCTATATATTTGACTATTTGACATAGTGTCATGAAGGCGCAAGAAAAAATGCGGTATAAAACAGCAACTTTTATACGCCATTTGATGAGGAAAAATCCACATGAATCCAAAAAAATTCACAATCCTTGCCCTGTTTGCCCTCGGCGGCTGCGCCGACGTCGCCAATATGGCCGGTTACGACTCGCAAACGCTTAACCTCAAGGCGGCAGAAGGCTACCAGCAGGTGCTGAGCGAAGCACGCAGCGAAAACGCGCTCGACACCCGCTCGCAGACGGCGCAACGGGTGCATAACGTCTTCAACCGCATGGTGCCAATAGCGAACGCCAACAACCGCACCGGCATACCCTTCCAGTGGGAAATGAACGTCATCCGCTCCGACGAACTCAATGCCTGGGCGATGCCGGGCGGCAAAATGGCGGTGTACAGCGGCCTCGTCGAAAAATTGCATCTGACCGATGACGAACTCGCCGCCGTCATCGGCCACGAAATGACCCACGCACTGCGCGAACACAGCAAGGCACAAGTGGGGCAGCAAGTATTGACGGCTATCGGTGTGGGAATTGGCGGCAGCATCCTCGCGCAAAACAGCAACATTGACCCCGATATGCTCAAAACGGGCAGCGCGCTGCTTTCCGAATACGGCATCAGCAACCCCTTCAGCCGCCAGCACGAAACCGAAGCGGATATTGGCGGGCTGATGCTGATGGCGCAGGCAGGCTACAACCCGCAGGCGGCGCTGTCCGTCTGGCAAAAAATGGAACAGGCGGGCAGCAGCGGTATGCCGTCCTTCCTCTCCACCCACCCCAGCGGTGCTGACCGCATCCAGGTATTACAACAACATATGCCGGAAGCGATGGCGCTCTACCAGCAAAGCGGCGGCCGCGCCCCCGCACCGATGCCCGCAGCGCAGGCGAACCCGCTGCCGCAGGGAATGCCGGTTGCGCAACCCGCTGCCGTCGCGCCGCAACCAAGCAACTGGGTACCACAAAACCCTGGCGTGGGGATGCCCGTTGAGCAATGGATGCAGAAACCGGGCAAACGGCGGCGCTAAGCGGTTTATAGCTATCCACCGAAAGCCTCATACGGTGTT
>NZ_CALJAH010000434.1 GCF_938028185.1 uncultured Cardiobacterium sp.
GGCGCTGCTTCCGGCTGCGGCGCGGCATCTGTGTCGCTGCCGTCATCGTGCAGCGTTACCCACGGGAAGGTGTCGCTGCCGTAGATTTCGGTTTGGCCGTGGTTGTTGACCACGCGCAATCCGTCCGGGGTTTCGCCGGTACGGGTGTCAATCAGGGCATATTCCGCGCCCTTGGCCATGTTGATGTCGATTTGCTGACCGTCAACGACGTCCCAGCTCCGTTCGCTGTTGCCTTCTTTTACTGTCAGTTGGATTGCCATTGCGCTGTCCCTGGTTCATGGTGGATGAATGACAAAATATTACGGTTTTCTCAGATTAATATCCAGTTATTTAATTTTATTGTTGTATTTCAATATATTGTCCGCTTGATGGAGATGGGTGCGCCGTTTCTTTATTACATATCGTAAGGATTGTGCATTGACAAAAGATGGCGGCGAAGATTCCGGTCATGTCAACGCCGCGCGAATGTGCGCCAACGGGCAATGTTGTGCGCGTAGCGGCTGTTATCGCGCGCGGGCCGGTGGTTTAATGGCTGCTCCTTTCACAACCCGGAGCCATCATGAAAAAATGTCTCGTCGCGGCACTCATCGCCGCATCCCTCGCCGCCCACGCCGACACGCTGGAGGTCAAACAGCCCGCCAAACCGGCGCAAACCCTGCAACTGTCCAGCCCGGACATCGCAGAAGGCGCGACGCTGACCCTGGCGCAAGTCGCCGACAGCTTTGGTTGCAGCGGCAAGAACCTCAGCCCGGCGCTGCAATGGACGGGCGTCCCCAAAGAGGCGAAATCGCTGGTGCTGACCGTCTATGACCCGGATGCGCCGACCGGCAGCGGTTTCTGGCACTGGGCGGTGTACAACCTCCCGGCGAGCGCGACCGGACTGCCCGCAGGCGCGGGCGCGACCGACGCCAAACTGCCCGACGGAGCCGCCGCCCTCAAAAACGACGGCGGCATCCGCGGCTTCATCGGTGCCTGCCCGCCGCCCGGCGACACGCCACACCGCTACATCTACACCCTCTACGCGCTGGACAGCAGCCTCGACCTGCCCGCCGACGCAACGCCTGCCGTACTTGGCTTCAGCCTGAACGGCAAGGTGCTGGCAAGCGGGCAACTGACCGCGTTATACGGGCAATAAAGTAATCCGCACAAGGTTCTGTACGGCGCCGCCTGACCGGGCACTCTAAAAAATGGCGGAGCCATTTTTTAGGGAAACCCGCGCTGTACCAATTCCGATAAAAAAACCGCCCCGGAGGGCGGTTTTTATTTGCGTGATTTACAGATGACGGATTATTTGGCGTCTGCCATTTTGCCCAAATCTTCGTCGATATGGTAAAGGCCAATGCCGGTATCGCCAGCGACATTGAATTTGTCGAGAATGGAGGTAAAGAGATGCTCTTCTTCATGTTGCTCGGCGACGTACCATTGCAGGAAGTTGAAAGAGGAATAGTCTTTTTCCTTGAAGGTTTCTTCCACCAGTTTGTTTATTTTGCCGGTGATTTCTTTTTCGTGGGCATAGACTTCTTCAAAGAGTTCTTTCAGGCTGGTGTATTCGGTTTTGGGTGCGGCGATGGCAGCAAGACGCGGCATCGCGCCGGTTTCGCAGAGATAGGTAAAGAGGCGCTGCATATGTTCCATTTCTTCGGCGGCGTGCGCTTTCAGGAATTTGGCGGCTCCGGGGAATCCTTTGTAATCCGCCCAGGCCGACATTTGCAGGTACACGTTGGACGAGTAGAACTCGGCGTTTAATTGGTCATTGAGGTGTTTGATGATGTTTTCTGACAGCATGGTTTGCTCCGTGGGTTGGTGAAAGCCGCAAAGGCGGCGGGCAAAGACTGGCAGCTATGCGGGGAAATGTCAAATGCGAATGAATGTCATCGGTCGTCTGCGGCGGCGCGCAGGATTTGTTCCACTTCGCGGTATTCGTCCAGGCGGGCGAGGTCGCGCGCGCTAGGTTGCGGGATGCGTTCGATTTTCAGGTTTTCGGCGACATCCGCCAGTTTGACCGCCCGCGCCAGCGGGTTGCTTGCGGCGCGGTAGGCGGCGGTGATGCGGCTTTCGTCGGCTTTGCGCGTCAGCGCCAGCACGGCTTCGACGATGGCTTCGCTGAAACCGGCGACGCGCAGGTCGTCAGCGGTAAGCGGTGTGTCTTCGAGGATGTCGTGCAGCACGGCGATGGTTTTCGCTTCGATGCCATCCACCGCCATCATTACCGCCAGCAGGTGGAGGATGTAGGGCGTGCCGCCACGGTCGGTTTGTCCGGCGTGGTAATTGGCGGCGAGTTCGATCGCTTTTTCAAGGGTGGACACGGGATGCTCCGGTTATGGGTCAATATTGCGCCGGGGATTCACCGACTTTTTTCAGGATGACACCGCGCCATGTTTCGGGATTTTCCGCAGCGGGAGATTTGTCCTGGAGGATTTTTTCGATTTTGATGCGGTGTATCCAGTCATCGATGAAATCAAACCAGTAATAGAAGAAATCTTTTTCCTGAAATGCCGCCTCGTCAAGGGTAAAAATTTCGGCATTGTGTTGCACCGGTCTTTCTTCTTCCGGCAGGCTGGATATCATGTTTTTATGGTTGCAAATGACTTCTTCGTTGCATTGGTAAAGGATGCGCCGGTTGGTGGCTTCGCGACGCGTCAGCATGAATTTGTAAAGGCACGGCTCGCGGCGGTCAAAGGCCTCAAAAATGAGTTCATGCAGATTGGCAAAGGTGGCATTGCCGCTAATTTCTATGATGCGGTGCAATTGGGAAATGGGCACGACGTGGGATTCTATCAGCGAGATTTTCAGGCGGTAATAATTCAGCATGGCTTTCTCCGGGTTTTAGCAGAAATGGTCGTCTATCAGGCGGCGCACCGGCGCGGGCAGGCCTTTCGCCAGCGCCTCCTGTTGCGGCAACCAGTCGGCGGCGCGGGCGGGCGTGGCGATGGTCACGGCAAAGGGCGCGATGTGCAGGGTGTAGTGGGTGAATTTGTGGGTGATGGCGGGCAGCGTTGCACGCGCGGTAATCGCGCCCAGCGTTTGCGCGGCGGTCTCGGCGGTGGCGACGCTATCGTATTCCGGCAGCGACCACAGGCCGCGCCAGATGCCGCGATCCGGGCGGCGGTAAAGGTGCAGGCGGTCGCCGCAGCGGGCGAGCAGCATCACCGTGTGCCTTTCCGGGTTGGGCTTTTTCGCGCGCTTTTCCGGCAGCGCGGCGGTGGCATCGTGCCGGTAAGCGTAGCAGTCGGCGGCGACCGGGCATTCGCCGCAACGCGGACGGGTGCGGGTGCAGATGCCATTGCCCAAATCCATCAGCCCCTGCGTATAACGGCGCAGGGTGGCGGCATCGTCCGGCAGGCGCGCTTCCGCCTCCGCCCACAGCGCGGCGAGAGTTGCGGGCTGGTCGGTCGCGCCGTAAATGCCCGCGTGGCGGGCGAGCAGGCGTTTGACGTTGCCGTCGAGAATGGCTTCCTTCTGGCCGAAGGCGAAGACGGCGATGGCGGCGGCGGTGCTGCGCCCCACGCCTTTCAGCGTCTCCAGTCCGGCGCGGTCGCGCGGGAACTGCCCGCCGTGTTCGTCCATGATTTGCCGCGCGGCGTGGTGCAGATTGCGGGCGCGGCTGTAGTAGCCGAGACCGGACCACAGCGCGAGCACGTCGTCATCGGCAGCGGCGGCGAGGCTTCCGACATCGGGAAAGCGGGCGAGGAAGCGCGGGTAATATTGCAAGACGGTGGCGACTTGCGTCTGTTGCAGCATGATTTCCGAGAGCCAGACGCGGTAGGGGTCGTTGCCCTGCCAGGGCAGGTGGTTGCGGCCATATTGGGCTTGCCAGGCGGCGAGGCGGTGAGCGAAAGGGGTCATGGTTGGCGTGGTGAGTGGATTGTGGATAAAGCGGTGGATAACTGGCGCGTTTTGTCAAAAATTTTAGCGTTCACCGGCGGTTGCGGTCGGTATTGCGCATGGCGCCTGCTGTAAAAATTCACGATAAAACAATAAAATAAAAGAATCTGCGGTAAACAAAGCGCTTTTTCCGCTTGCAATCCTTGCCGTCGCGCCAGCGCTGGATTTGTGCATAACCTGACGGCAGCGCGGTCGTCTCCGTCCACCGAGGCGGTAGCGGTTTATCCCCAAATTTGTGGACAAAGTGGCGGACGACGGCGGGCGTCGTCAAAAAGCGTAATGCTGGCGACGGCTTGCATTCCGGCAGCAGACAAAATGCCGCTGCTGATTTTCTGCGCAGCCGTCGGTTGCGTTCAAATGTAGCACGCGAATCTGTGCCGCGCTACCGCCTGCGCCCCTGCCTCCGGCGGTGATTGCTCGCATGGGTGCGACGGCAATGAGATGGTAGAGTATTCAGTGGCGACACGTTTTGCGCGAGTGTATCAGGTGTGCCGCTGTGGTATTCGTTTGTTGCTGCCCAAATGCCTTGAACCGTGTGCGGTGCGCCGAGGCGCACCCTATGGCGGGCGGGAACAGCTACCGTAGGTCGGCCATTCATGGCCGACAAAACTTGATGTCGGGCATAAATGCCCGACCTGCGACCGGATAACGCCCGCCTCGCTGCGGATGCCTCCTCAGCCGAGGCCGAATGCCGGATGCTGCAACAATTCCGCTTTTTTCGCCGCATAAGCGGCGGCGTCAATCGCGCGGGTGGCGTTTTCTATTAGGCGGACGCGGAAGCCTGCGGCGAGCGCGTCCTTGATGCTGTAATAGACGCAATAATCGGCGGCAAGGCCGGCGACGTCGATGTCGGTGACGCCGCAGGCGCGCAGCCAGGCGTCAAGCCGGGTGTGGTGGCGCTGGCCGTTGTCGCAGAAGGCGCTGTAGCTGTCGGTGTGCGGATCCATGCCTTTGCGGAAGATGGCGGCGATGCGGCGCGTATCCAGCGCCGGATGCAGCGCGGCGCCGTCACTGCCCGCGAGGCAGTGCTCCGGCCACAAGGTTTGCGCGAGGCCGTGCAGGGTGATGGTGGCGAACGGTTGCTGGCCGGGGTGGGCGCTGGCGAAGCTCTCGTGTTCGGCGGGGTGCCAGTCCTGGGTGGCGACGATGAGCGGGTAGTCGTGCATGGCGGCATTGACCGGGGCGATGATGGCGTCGCCATCGGCCACGGGCAGGGCGCCGCCGGGCATGAAGTCGTTCTGGATGTCGATGAGCAGTAGTGCGCGCATGGGTTTCTCCTGGGTTTAACGGGTTTTGTGGATGCGCCACGCAACGGCGAGGCAGATTGCGAGGCCAATGAGGGCGGGGAGGATGATGGCGGTTGCGGCGACGCCGCTGCCGAGCAGGCTGAAGAGGATTTTGCTGCAGGCGGCGGCGGTCAGGATGGCAGCGATTCCGCGCCAGTGATGATGCCAGGCGGCGCCGACCAGCAGCGCGAAAAAGGCGAGTACGGTCAGGGTGTAGCCGGTTTTTGTCCATGTCCAGCCGCTGCGGAGGAAGGCGACTTCATCGGCGAGGAATTGGCGCACGTGGTCGTCCGCCACCGCCGGCGCGGGGAACCAGCCCATGCTGGTGAGGAGCGCGAAGATGGCCGCCATCAGCGCGCCCCAACTGCGCCACCACGCCGCTAGCATGACCGGGATGAGCAGCAGCGGGCGTATGTACCAGCTCAGGATGTTGTGATGGCGGGCGAAAAGCCAGTCCTGAAAGGCGGGGTTGGCGAGCGCCTGCCAGAGGAAGGCGGCGGTGAGAACGAGGAAGATGAGGGCGATGAGGCGGTCGGTGGTTTGGCGGGGCATGGCGGATTTTTCAGTTTGGGAACGGGGTCATCGGGCGGCGGCGGGTTATTTCACACCGTATGCGACCGGGCAGCCTTCGACATCAACCAGCACCACATTGGCATTCTCTGCTTTTGTGCCTTCGCGTGGCAGTACCATTTCAATCAGGCCGTTTTCAAAGACCAGCGGAAATTTGTCCAGTGAACCAAAGCGGTGTTTCAGGTAACGCGGCGGTACGATTTGATGGCCGCGCAAGTCGTAGAATCCCCAAAGGTGATAGTTGTTAAAGGCAATGCGGTCATGGTTCAAATCCGGTTCGTTAAAAAAGCCTTCCGTTAGTGGGATAACAAATTTTCCGTCACGGTCAATAATGCCGGATTCATTGCCCTGCCGTACTTGTGCCAGTCCGTTTTGGAAGCTGTTAATTTCGTCGTATTGTAGCGGGACAACTTCATTGCCCTGATGGTCAATGAATCCCCATTTATCATTATTTTTTACGGCTGCCCGTCCGTCGTGGAAATCCAATGCCCATTGGTATTGGAAAGGGATAACCGTTTCGCCTTTGCTGTTAATGAAGCCGTATTCTCCTTTTTGCGCGACAATCAATCCTTCCGATAAAAATCCAAGAAAGCCGTAATCTGGCGGGATGATTTCTTCGCCCCGCCGGTTGATAAAACCGTATGTATCCATACTGATGCCAATACGCGCCATGCCGTGTTTAAAATCGTCAGCTTCGTAATAATCTTTCTTGCTGATTTTTTCGCCCTGCCGGTTGTAGAAACTGTAGCCATAAGGTTCGTAGCGCCCTACGCGCACGATACCTTCGCTAAACGGGCTGATAGCGCCCCACGCATATTCCGGTGGCACAATTTCTTTGCCGCTTTGCCAATCCAAAATGCCGTGCTTGCCGTTTTTGGTAATTTCGACCGCTTGCTCTGTACCAAAGTCAGAGGAAATTTCATCGTACTGCGGCGTTACGATAAATGTACCCTTGCGGTCAATCAGCCCTTTCATATTACCGACTTTAACAATTGCCCGCCCGTTATAAAAACCGCCCGCATGGTCATATTGCAACGGGATGACTATTCTGCCGCTGGTATTGATATAGCCTTCTTTGCTGTCTTTGCGGACGGCAGCCAGTCCTTCAGAAAAGCCATCGGTATTTTCATATTGTGGCGCAATAACTTCTTCCCCCTGTTGGTTTATATAACCATAAAGCCCGTTGCGCTTAAATCTGTTCAAACCGTCAGCAATATTTACCTGGGAGTAACCGGATTGACGCAAGAATCCATTTGGCGGCAATGCTGTCGTCGGTTTTCCATCCAGCCCCATAAAGAAACAGTCTTTTTCTGTTTTGCAGACATGGACGATTCTGCTATCCAAAGTGAATGGTGTTACACGCTGGAATTGCGGCGGCAGTATTTCCCGTCCGCTAACGTCAAGGTAAGCCCATAATCCCCCTTGCCGTGCAAAAAGCATTCCGTTAATTATCTGAAAACCGTCGTAACGTGGCGCCACCAATTCATGCCCGTTAATATCCAAAATGGCATAGCGACCGTCGCGCCAGGCGGCAATCAGCCCGTTGTCCAACCAGTAGGCGTTGTCATATCCGGCGGCGAGCATTTCGCGTTCGGCACGGTTCAGGAAACGGACAGGGGGCTTAGAAATATGGTCGCCGCGTGTCAGCGGTATGGGCTTGGGACAGCCGGGCGGGATGTTGGCCGGCGGTTCGCTGCTGTACGGGTCGTCACTGAAGGCGGCGAAGGCGGGCAGGCTGATAAGGGCGGCGAGCAGGGCGGTGGTTTTCATGGGTTCTCCGGTGGTGGTTTACTACAGGATAGCGGGGAAATGGCAAGGCGGGTTTTGAGCCGCGACGACGAAACGCATCAGCTTTCACGGTGGGGCAAGCCCCACCCTACCGCTCAATTCACCGGCAGGCTGATGCCGGTGATTTTTTTGTAGAGCGAGACGGCGTAGCTGTCGGTCATGCCGGCGACGTAGTCGCAGACGCCGAGCAGTTTGCGGTAGAGGGTGTCGCGGTTTTTGCGGAAGCGTTCGGGCAAAAGTGCCAATATCATTTCGTCGGCGCGGGCGTGGTGGTCGCGGCCATGTGTGTTGGCAACGGCCTGGCAGTAGGTCGCCATCAGCCCGGTGAGGACGCGGTGTCCGGCGATTTGCACTTCCACCACCGGGCGGCTGAGGTAGATGTGTTTTTCGGCGTAGGCGCGCAAGGCGGCGAGTTTGTCGATGGACGGGATGCTTTTCAGCAGCGGTGCGTCGCGCGCGCCGGCGAGCAGCGCCGCTTCGTTGTCCTGAAAGACGGCGACGGTTTCGTGGACGAGGCGGCCAATGGCCTTGGCGCGCAGGTAGGCGAGCTGGTCGCTTTTGCTTTCCATCGCGGCAAGACGGTCGCCGTCGGCCATGTCGCCCGCCAAATCGGCGAGCAGTTCGTAGGCGGTGCGGTGCTCGATTTGCCGGATTTGGTAGGCGTCTTCGATATCGACGATGAGGTAGCAGATGTCGTCCGCCGCTTCCATCAGGTAGGAGAGCGGGTGGCGCTGCCACGCCTGGCCGCTGTCGCCGCGCGGCGGGATGCCCAGCGCCTGGTAGATGGTGGCGAAGTCGGCGAGGTCGTCCTGATAGACGCCGTTCTTTTTGTAGGGGTTTTTGTAGGCGGTGGCAGGGTATTTGCTGGCGGCGGCGAGGGTGGCGGCGGTCAGGCGCAGGCCGCCGTGGTTGTCCGGGCTTTCGAGGCGGTTGGTGATGCGGAAGCCTTGCGCGTTGCCTTCGATGTTGAGCAGGTCGGCGCGCTGCGCGTCGTTGTCGAGGCGTTCGAGGATGTTGCCCGCTTCCGCGCTTTGGAAGTAGTCGCGCATCGCCTGTTCGCCGAAGTGGCCGAAGGGCGGGTTGCCGATGTCGTGCGCGAGGCAGGCGGCAGCAACGATGTCGCCGATGTCGGCGGCGTGGATGCCGTGCTGCGCCAGTTCGGGATTTTTTTCCAGAAGCCAGGTGCCGACGCTGCTGCCGAGGCTGCGCCCGACGCAGGAGACTTCGAGCGAGTGGGTGAGGCGGGTGCGGACGTAGTCGTTTTTTTCCAGCGGGAAGACTTGCGTTTTGTCTTTCATGCGGCGGAAGGCGGCGGAGAAGATGAGGCGGTCGCCGTCGCGCTGGAAGTCGGAGCGTACCGAGGGTTCGGGGCAGGCGGCCTGGCCGATGCGGTAGGTGGAAAGCAGTTGGGTCCAGTTCATGAGCGTGTCCTTGTGAAAGCATTGATGATAGCGCAATCCGGCGGGTGGCGCGGCAGATGACGGTTCGGTCGTTGGCGCTTTGCCGTGCTTTCGTGTTAAATGGTGTTTTTCTTTTTGGAGGTTTTTATGTCTGCCTTGTTCAAGTCGTTTTTCCGCCTCGGCGTGTTGTTGACGGTTGCCGGGTTTGTCGTCGGCTTTATGCGCCTCACCGATTTGGCGCTCAGTTTTGTGCTGTTGGCGTTTGCCGCCGTTTATTTGGGCTGGTCGGTGTGGACGGCCAACAAGTCTTCCGGCTATGAGCATCCGCGCGAGTGTTTTGCCGATATTTTGGGCGATATTTTTACGTATTCCTGGCTGTTGGCGGGCTTGTGTTTCTGGCTGCTCGCACCGAAGCATCTGGCAATGGTGCAATCGCTGCCCATCAATCATTACTGGATTCTCACCGCCTTTTTGGGGGCGATGATTGGCGTGACGCTGATTGAAATGCTGATTACGGTACACACCTGCCTGATTGCGATGTGGCGGCAAAATCCGATTACGATTACCCGCTGATGGGGAGTGCAAGAAAAAACCGCCGGATTCCGGCGGTTTTTTTGTGGGCTGCTTCAGTCAATCCCCCGCAGCAGGCGGTTCAGCGCCGGAACGGCGAGGGTGAGGGCGACGCTGGTGGCGATGCTGATGCCGCCGATGAGCGCGTAGTAGTTGGCGGTGTTCATCGTTTGCAGGTAGTCGTGCCAGGGTTGTGCGGCGGCGCGGGCGAGCAGGCTGGTGGCGTCAAGCGCCGCAGGGTCGGCGAAATGCACGCCGTAGTTTTTGGCAAAGATGATGCCGCCCAGGGTGAAGCCGAGCGAGAGGCCGAGGAAGTTGAGCGCGACCATCTGTGTTTTCACATGCTCCGGCGCGATTTTGGTGACGAAGGAGAGCGAGATGGGCGAGAGCAGCAGTTCGGCGAGGGTGTTGAGGAGGATGGCGAAGGCAAAGACGACGAGCCCCATCACTACGCCGGTTTTGATAAACGGCACGAAGCAGAGGTAGCCCAGGCCGAGGATAAAGAGCGACAGCGCGAATTTGAGCGGTGTTTTCGGCTGTGCCTCGCCCATTTTCGTCCATAGCGTTGCCATCACGCCGGAGAAGAGGATGACCCAGAAACTTTGCAGTGAATCTTTCCAGGAGACGGGGATTTCGTTGAAGATAAAGGTGTGGCCAAAAATATTGAAGGCATACGGACCAACACTGCGATCCATGGTTTCAGAAAAATAGGCGGTAACGACGGTGTATATCTGGAACCAGATGGCCCAGAAGACGCAGATGGCGGCGAACAGTGGCAGGTAGGCGATGATGTAGCGGCGGTGGTCGCGGTCAACTTTCGGGTCGAGCAGCAGCCGGGCAAAGTAGCCCGCAGTGGCGAGGATGACGACGGTGAGCAGCACGCCGGGGAAATTGTCCAGGCCGAGTTTGTCGTAATGCACTGCGGCGGTGAGCGCGAGGATGATGGCGAGCGCGGCGGTGGCGGCGGTTTTGCGCTGTTTTGGCGGCAGCGGGTGCGGTGCGCCAAGGCGTGGCAGTTTTTTGCGCCCGGCGGCGTAGCGCCACAGGCCAAATGCCATGCCGATGGCAGCGGCACCGAAGCCATAGTGAAAGCCGATGTAGCGTTGCAGTACGCCAGTGATGAGCGGGCCGAGGAAGCCGCCAATATTGATGGCGATGTAGAAGATGGAAAATCCGGCATCGCGCAGCGGGCGCAGTTGCTCGTCCTCATAAAGCGCGCCGACCATCGAGCTGGCCGATGCCTTGACGCCGCCGCTGCCGAGGGCGATGCAGACCAGCCCTGCAATCAGCCCGTCCACGCCGGGGATGACGGCGAGCGCGATGTGGCCTGTCATGACGAGGATACCGGCGTAGAACAGGGTGCGTTCCGCGCCAAAAATACGGTCGGCAAGCCAGCCGCCGAGGATGGTGGAGAGGTAAACGCTGCCGCCGTAAGCGCCGACGAGGCCGCCCGCGGCCGCCTCGCTGAAGCCGAGGCCGCCTTTGGTCGCGCTGTAATAGAGGTAGATAAAGAGGATGCCCTGCATCCCGTAGAAGGAAAAGCGCTCCCACAGTTCAATGTGGAAGAGCGTCGAGAGTTGGCGCGGATGGCCGAAGAAGGAGTTGTTCGTGGTCATGGCGGTCTCCGGTGAAGATGGGACGAGGTGCCGCGTAGCGCGGTATGGCGAATGTAACACAGCTTTAACGATAATCCACGAAAATTATCACCCGAAGCAAGTATTGCGAACGGTGCGCCGGGGCGCACCCTATGGTTGTCGCAATCCGCCTGTAGGGTGAGCCTTGGCCCACCATTAAGAACCTGTTCAAAATCGGGGGAAGGCGGGGTAGGGGTCGCCCGTTTTCTCGCCGGTGCAAAGCAATCTTCCCGCAGATGACAATCCTCACCAAGCCGCAAACGCAGGACGGCCATTAGACTTCCTTCCAAACCATACCTTGCACGACAACCCGACAAAATCCCAAACCTGCCGAGCTGTTGTCTGCTGCCCCCACCCTGACCCTCCCCCACAGGGGGAGGGGACGCATTGGCTGCAAAAATAGCAATGGTTTCATAACCATCCATATGCATACGGCAGCAGAAATTTGAATCTGCCGCAGAACGGCTCCCTCCCCCGTGGGGGAGGGCCGGGGTGGGG
>NZ_CALJAH010000435.1 GCF_938028185.1 uncultured Cardiobacterium sp.
ACTGTTTGCCCTTCACATACACCTGAGCGCTCCATCGTGCTATGTAAAAAACGGGTTATGACTGCTTCAGCGCGTAGATGCCCGGCAGGTGGCGCAGGTAGCCGTGGTAGTCCATGCCGCAGCCGTAGATGTAGCGGTCTTCCACTTCGCAGCCGACGAAATCCGGCGCGTAGCCCGCCACTTTGCGGTCGTGTTTTTTGTTGAGCAGTACTGCGCTACGCAGGCTTTGCGGGTTCTGCGCCTTGAGTTCTTCGATGATGGCCTTGATGGTGACGCCTTCGTCGTAGATGTCGTCAATGAGCAGGATGTGTTCGCCCGCAACTGCCGCGGTTGGCCGCATTTTCCAGACGAGGTCGTTACTCGCCGTGTTGTCGCGGTAGCGGGTGGCGTGCAGGTAGTCCATGCGGTGAAAGAAGGAGAGGCGCGTCAGCAATTGTCCGGCGGGGATGAGGCCGCCGTTCATGACGACGAGGATGAGCGGGTTCAAGCCCGCGTAGTGCAGGTTGAGTTGCGCGGCGAGGTGGTCGTAGGCGGCGTTGATGCGACCGCTGTCAATCAGGCATTCGCTGTTGCGCAGTACGGTTTCGAGGTCGGAGTTGGTGAGGTTTTGCATGGTTAGTAGCTCAGGGTTTTGTTGTTGGAGTTCATGATTTCGCCGACGATGTAGCCGCCGCTGACGACTTCGCTGACTTCGGCGATGAGGTTGTCGCCCCAGCGCTGCACGACGTATTTGCTCGCCTTGATGACGACGCCGCTCTGGTAGGCTTCTTTGATGAGGTCGTAGAGGGTTTCGCCCGCCTTGCGCCCGGTTTCGGTTTTGTCGGCGACGCCACGGATGGCGAGTTCGCCCGCGCGCCCGGCGAGGATGATTTCGGCGTGGTAATCCATCGAGGCGGCGATGGTCGCGTGATAGACGGGTTCGAGGATTTCCGCGCTGTTCTGCGGGTCGCTGTTGAGGATGATGACGACGAGTTTTTCGGCCATGTTTGCTCCGGGTGGGCGCGCATTATAGGAGTTGCGCCGCGTGGGTTCGCAGTTTTTCCTGCGCCGCGTGGTAGGCGGGCTCCAGCGTGGCGGCGTCAAACGGCTGGTCGCGCAGGGCGGCAAGACGGCGCGCGCTGGCATCCGCATCGCGGTGGAAGTAACGGCGGGTCAGCGCCTGGTGGATGGCGGTGAAATCGTTGCACATCAGGGTCACGTCCGCCCCGGCGTCCAGCGCCGCCTGGATGCGTTTTGCCGGGTCGGTGATATCAAGCGCGCCCGCCATGTCGAGGTCGTCGCTAATGATTGCGCCATCAAAGCCCAGCGCGCGCAGTTCGGCGAGATGCACCGGCGAGAAGCTGGCGGGACGGTGGTCGGTCTGCGGGAAGACGATATGCGCCGGCATCAGCGCTTCGATGCCGCTTTCAATCTGGCGGATGAAGGGATAACGGTCAGGTTCGCGTTCGTCCGCATCGCGCGGGTCTTGCGGCAGGGTGTGGTGCGAGTCGCCGACGACACGGCCATGTCCGGGGTAGTGTTTGCCAACGGCAATCATGCCAACCGTGCGCAGGCCGCGCCGCAGCGCATCGGCAAGGAGTACCACCACGGTGGGATTGGCGTGAAAGGCGCGGTCGCCGATAACGCCGGAAGCGGGGTCTTGCAAATCCAGCACCGGGGTGAAGCTGAAATCAATGTCAAACTGGCGCAGTTGATAAGCGATAACGACGCCTGCCGCTTCCGCCAGTTCGCAGGCGAGCAGCGGGCGGCGGTCAAAACAGCGGCCAAACGCGCCCATCGCCGGGATGGCGGTGAAGCCGTCGCGGAAACGCTGCACTCGCCCACCTTCGTGATCAACGCAAATGAGCGCGTCCGGGCGTTGCGCGCGGATGGTGGCGCAGAGCCGTTTCAGTTGCGCCGGGCTGCTGTAATTGCGGCTGAAGAGGATGACGCCCGCACAAAAGGGGCGGTGCAGCAGCGCCGCTTCCTGCGCCAGCAACATCGTTCCCTCAATGCCAATGATGACTGCACTCATGCAAGCTCCAGAAAAAACGCAATTTTAACACGCCACCACGCGGACAATGACCGCGCTTTCTGCCGCAAATGCGGCAGCTTCGCTGCGTGCGGTGAAAAAATCTCGCGCCAAGTCTTGACTCACAAAGGGTTTGCCTGTTTAATGCGCTTCCTTTCCACGGCCAAGTAGCTCAGTTGGTAGAGCAGCGGATTGAAAATCCGCGTGTCGGTGGTTCGATTCCGCCCTTGGCCACCATCCCTTTTCATTTTAAGTATTCATTGAGGTCCGGCTATGTCCCGCATCTGCCAGGTGACCGGTAAAAAGCCGATGGTCGGTAATACCGTTTCCCACGCAAACAACAAAAACAAGCGTCGTTTTCTCCCGAATATTCAGGAACACCGCTTTTGGGTCGAGAGCGAAAAGCGCTTCGTCAAACTGAAAGTTTCCACGCACGGTATGCGCATTATTGACAAACGTGGCATTGATGCCGTTCTGGCAGAAATCCGCGCCCGTGGCGAAAAAATTTAAGGAGTGAGTCATGGCCAAGAAAACCGCACGCGACAAAATCCGTTTGGTGTCTTCCGAAGGAACAGGACACTTCTACACCACGACCAAAAACAAGCGCAATATGCCGGAAAAAATGGAAATCAAAAAATTTGATCCGGTTGCCCGCAAACACGTTATCTACAAAGAAGCCAAAATCAAATAATTCTGGCGCTTTGCATCAAAACCCGCCTTCGCGGGTTTTTTTATATCTGCTGCATCATGGAAACGATACTCTCCGCCCAACACCTTGCCTTCCGCCGTGGCCGACAAACTATCCTGCGCGACGCCTCGCTTGAACTGCGCGCGCGGGAGGTCGTCGCGCTGATTGGCGGCAATGGCGCGGGCAAAACGACCCTGCTGGAAATCTTGACCGGCGCGCTGTCGCCTGATCGCGGCACGGTGCGCTATCACGCCAAACTGCCGCGTTTCTGGCTGGGTTATCTGCCGGACAAGGCGCCACTCTATCCACAATGGCGGGTATGCGAATTTTTGCAAACCTGCGCACAAATGCGCGGCGTGCGCGATGTCAAAGCGGCGATGGACGACGTCATCGCCCGCTGTCATTTGCAGGCGGTGGCGCACAAACGCTGCGGTGAGCTGTCGCATGGCTATCGGCAGCGCGTCGGTTTGGCGCAGGCACTGATTCACCGCCCGCCGCTGTTGGTGCTGGATGAGCCAACCAACGGCCTCGACAGCGACCAACGCGCCGCACTGCGCCCGCTGTTGGCGGGGCTGGGCGAAAGCGGTTGCGTATTGATGACCAGCCATAACTGGGATGAAGTGCTGACGGTGGCGCAGCGCGTCTATCGCTTGCATGACGGCGTGTTGCAGGAAATCGTTATCCCGCGCGTGGATACGCCACATTTGTGGGTGGCTTACGATACCGTCATGCAGGCGCAGGCGTTTGCGGCGGAAGCGGTTGCGCAGGATGACCGTTTCCTCGCCTTTGCCCATGATGGAAGTGCCGCATCGCGTCAGTCGCTCTGGCAGCGACTGGTCGCGCAACCCGGCGTCAGCGCTTTCTATGACGCCTATCCTGACGTCGCTTTTCAGGAAAAATTATCTGCCGCAGCGTGTCAGTCGGAGGAGGTCAAGGATGTGGCGTAGCCTATTGCGCAAGGAATGTCGCCTGCTGGCAACCCCGGCCTTTTTTGTCGCCCTGACCGCTGCGTGGTTCGCACTCGGCTGGTTTCTCGTCAGCGGGTTGCTGGAATATCAGGCGATTGCGCCAAAGCTGGCGGGATTGGAAAATCGCCGTGGCGCGACCGAAACCCTGCTTGGCAGCGCCACGCAATTGCTGCAATGGCTGATGATCCTCTGCTCCATCTATTTCGGCGCGCGCAGCCTCGCCAGCGAACGCCTTTGGCATACCGACGTGCTGCTGCGCGGGGTGCGCGGTGGCGCATGGCGCTTGCTGCTCAGCAAAACCGTCGTCCTCTTTGCCGCGCTGGCGCTGCCCGCATTGCCGTTTTGGCTGTTTGTCGTCTGGATGGCGCGCAGTAGCGTCTGGGATGGCGGGTTGTTGCAGGCATTGGCGCTAGCGCAATTATTCATTGCAGGCTATGCGACGCTGCTGGCGCAGACGGTTTCCGCTTCGCAAAAGCAACCCTTGCCCGCCTCGCTCCTGTTAGCCCTGCTTTGGTTGATGCTTTGGCTGCTGCCGGTATTGACCACCACCCCGCCGTGGCTGGTGGAAATGCTGCGCTGGTTCTCGCCGTTTGAGCACCTCGCACTGCTCTATCGCGGCATCGCCAGTATGCAGACGCTGGTTTTTGCGGTGATGCACCTGCTGTTGTTCGCAACCCTTATCCCCCTGTTTTGGAACCGGAATACCTGATGATGTCTTTCCTTTTTGATTACGGACTGTTTCTCGCCAAGGCGCTGACCGTAGCGCTTTGCATCCTGCTGGTCATTGCCGCCGCTGCAGCGGGCAAACGCCGTCATGGCGATGATGATGACAAGATGGTCATCCGCTCGCTCAACGAACATTACGAACAACAGCGCGAGCGCCTCAACGCGGAACTGCTCGACAAGAAAACGCTGAAAGCGCAACACAAGGCGCAGAAAAAAGCGGCAAAACACGAGGGTGAACACCACAAGCCGCGCATCTTTGTGCTTGATTTTGATGGCGACATTGAAGCCTCGGCGGTTGAACAACTGCGTGAACAGATTAGCGCGGTCATCCAGGTGGCGGGGACGGAAGACCGCGTCCTGCTGCGGCTGGAAAGTGGCGGCGGACTGGTACACGCCTACGGCCTTGCCGCCTCGCAACTGGCACGGCTGCGCGAACGGCAAATCCCGCTGGTGATCGTGGTCGATAAAGTCGCCGCCAGCGGTGGTTACATGATGGCGTGTCTTGCCAACGAACTCATCGCCGCACCGTTTGCCATTCTCGGTTCGGTCGGCGTCATCGGCGCGATGCCCAATTTCAACGAACTGCTGCAACAATACCGCATCCGCTACGAAGAACACACGGCAGGCGAACATAAGCGCAGTTTGACACTTTTTGGCGAAAATACCGACGCAGACCGTCAGCAATTCCGCCACGAACTTGCCGTAACCCACGACCTCTTCAAAAACCACATCCGCCGCTACCGTCCGCAGCTGGACATTGACGTCATCGCCACCGGTGAAACGTGGTATGGTGTGCAGGCAGTGGAAAACCGGCTAATTGACGCCGTCGGCACCAGCGACGATTACATTTTGGCCCATTTGCAGAGTCACCAACTGGTGCAGTTGGAAGAACACGTACCGGAACGCTGGCTCGACAAAATCAAACACCGCATTCTCGGCAAAATCCAGGCGCGACCGCTGAAAGCCCGCATCCGCTGAAACACGCCACCGTATTGAAAACATGAGGAAACTATTGATGAACATCCAAGAACTTGAACCCCGCGCGGTCTGGCAATATTTCCACCAAATCACGCAAGTTCCGCGCCCCTCGGCACAGGAAGAAAAAATCCAGCAATACATCCTCGACGAAGCCGCCCGCCTGGGGTTGCCCGCCGAACGGGATGCGGGCGGCAACATCCGCGTGCGCAAGACGGCAACCGCCGGACGCGAAAACGAACCCGGCGTCATCCTGCAAGCGCACCTCGACATGGTCGCGCAAAAAAACCGCGATACCGTGCATGACTTCAGCAAAGACCCGATCCGTACCGTCATTGATGGAGACTGGGTGCGCGCCGACGGTACCACGCTCGGCGCCGATAACGGCATCGGCGTCGCCATGGTGCTTGCCATCCTTGCCGACAAAAACCTCAGCCATCCGCCGCTGGAAGCGCTGTTCACCGCCAGCGAAGAAATCGGCCTGCTCGGTGCTTCCGCCGTCCAGCCCAACTGGCTGAACGGCAGCGTCCTGCTCAACCTCGACTTTGAAGATGAAGGCGAACTCTGCATCGGCTGCGCCGGGGCGACGAACGCCGACTACACTGTGCCGCTGCAATACGAACCCCTACAAGGACAAGGCTACCAACTGCACGTCGGCGGCCTCAAGGGCGGACACTCCGGCGTGGAAATCCACCTGCAACGCGGCAACGCCATCAAAATCCTCGCCCGCGTCCTGCAAGCGCTGCATGACGACCCGAACAACGCGCTCAAAATCATTGGTCTGCAAGCAGGCGACCTCAGTAACGCCATCCCGCGCGAAGCCGACGCCGCCGTCGCCCTGAACGACAGCCAGCTTGCCGCCGTACAACAGCGCCTGCACGAACTCACCGCCGAAATCCGTGCCGAACTGCCCGCCGAAGACCAGGGACTGCACATCAGCCTCGAACCGGGTGCGCCCTTCAGCCACATCCTCAGCGCACAAAGCGCGCGCCAGGTCATAGGCCTCCTGCGCAACCTGCACAACGGCGTGGACCGCATGAGCGTGGACATCCCCGACCTGGTCGAAACCTCAAACAACCTCGCTGCCGTCAAAACCGACGACAAGGCGCTCTACATCCTCTGCATGCTGCGCTCCTCCGTGGATAGCGCCCGCGCCGAACTGGTTGCCCGTCTCGAAGCGCTCTTCACCCTGGTCGGCGGCAGTTGGCAATATAGCGGCGCCTACTCCGGCTGGAAACCGCAGCCGCACTCCGAACTGGTGGAAAAACTGGTCGCGCTCGGCACCAAAATCTACGGCAAGGCGCCCTCCGTCAAGGCCATCCACGCCGGACTCGAATGCGGCATGCTTTTCACCAACTACCCGCACTGGCAAATGGCATCTTTCGGGCCGCACATCGTCTCACCGCACTCCCCGGACGAAAAAGTAAACATCGCCAGCGTTGGCCGCTGCTACCAATGGCTGACGGATTACCTGCAGAACAAATAACAGCTAAATAAAAATTCATTTTTAAGCAATATTAAGGCGCTGTTGGAATATCAGAATACAACAGCGCCTTAATTGCTGATGGTGACGGTACAAATAAATATTTCGTCAAAGAAAAATTGTTATGTTATAAATGCTTTTAAGAAAATAATCATTGTAAACATAGTGTTACCTTTTGGCACCATTCTTGCTTAGATGTATAAATACAGCTTTCCCACTGCACAACTGTGCGCACTGTAAACATGGAGAACATGATGAAAACACATAAAAAAACAGGAATATCGTTCCGACCGCTCTTTCTGACCACCGTGGTTGGTTTCGCTTGCCAGCATCTCGCAATGGCACAGGGCGCGCCGACCCCGCCGGCCACACCGGCTCCGACAGGTCCAACAGTTAAAACCTCTCCTTTTCTTCCGCGTCCGCCGCAGCTCTATAACGAAGCGACCAAAACCAAAGGCGGCGTTCCTCCGAATGTCATGATGCTCATTGATGACTCGGGCAGTATGCAAGCTGCAATTAGTGGTTGGACGGGTATGGCGAGGAATTGGGCGACACAATGGCATTGTCATTATAATTTGAATAATAGCATTCACTGGACATCAAACCCTAGATGTTATCTTGTGTTTTATATTCCCAGGCAATATGGTAAAGGAGATATTGTTTTTGGGAGAGGTTCGCTTGAAAACTATACTTTTGGTGAAACCACGCGAATGGATGTGGTCATAGACGGCATACATTTGCTCATGAATAAACATGGAAGCAAGATTAATTGGAGTATCTATTCTCTTTGGGGTTCAGAAGAGCGTTGGTGGAGCCATCCTTATGGAGTTGGGCCGGGGAACGAAATTTATCCTACTCGCCATGTTCGAGGCTTTGGGTTTAAAACAACAAAAATCCCATCACCGAGAGGATTTTCAAATAATACAGCGGAGCAGCGTAAATATGTTAATTCACTTTCTCCCCTGATAGATACGCCAACTACAGATCGCTATATCCGTGCGGTGCGTAAAGTACGAGATGAAATTAAATACCGTTGTCAGAAGAGTTATGTTGTTTTGCTGTCAGACGGTGATGCCAACGTAGATGAAATTCCGGGTACAGCTGATGAACGTGTGTATGATAATGCGACAGGATTCTATGCTTGGGAAACTGCACTTTACGGAAGGTTTGAAAATTCAGGGAATACTGATGCTAATCGCGCTAATTTTTATTTTAATTATCCACCAGAAGGAGGCCGGAATGGATATCGTGCTTATGGTGCCTTTGAAAATGAGCCTTGGATGGGGCCTTACTCAGGCATTGCATTGTTTAGTCATCGTTTAGCAGCAGATTCAACAGATTTGAGAACAAGCGGAACAGATGCAGAAGGCGGTAGTTGGGATGACCCCAAATATAAAAACCAACGGATTTATACTTATACAATAGGTTTTGGTAGTGAATTGTCTGGCAGGGGAAAAATGTATCTGAGAGATGGTGCAGCCTGTCCTTCAGGGCAAACCTGCAGCTACATGGTCACAACGGCTGAAGAATTAAATAATGCTTTTGATTCGATTTTTGCAAATATTACAAACGAAGAAGGGGTACTGTCCAAAAATACCCGCTCAACGTCTACACCCTCTGTGTCGGGCAGTTCTATTGCAACTATTGCAGCCAGCACTTCTATCAATACGGAAAACTGGAGCAGTATGATGCTGTTTAACTGGTTTGACTCGGAAGGTAAAAAGATTAAGGCAGGGGATCCCATCCCAGCAGAATATGATAACCGCACGATATTGGTAAATAATGGTGAGCCAGGCGGTATATACAATTTTTCTGAATCTGATGCATTACATAAAGGCGATTTTGGTCTGACTTCCGACCAAGAATATAAAGAAGCTTTTGCGCCTTGGCTCATGCGAAATCCAGGTAAGACAGACGCGCAAATAAAAACAGCAGCAGATGCTATTACACCACGCTTGGTTCAAACTTATCGCGTACGAACCCCGGGAGCTACAGATAAGCAGCGTCAAATGGGAGATGTATTGGGAAGCCCGGTCATTGCATTGGGCAAGGATAGTTTGGGCAAGCAAAAGTATGTTATTACGGCTGCTAATGATGGGATGACCTATATTTTTGAATCAACCAATTCTTCAAGCGAAAACACGTCGCCTTATAATCTTGCCTTAAATTACCTACCTGCAGGAATGCAGCGCGAAAGTAAGGACGATACGCTGACGGTTGGCAAGGCAATTCCTGCAACGGCAGAAGCAGATTACGGCAAAAATGATGATACTAATCCGCACCTTTATCTAAATAATGGAGGTATAGCGTGGGTTGAAACGCCGGATACTGCGGGGCTTCAGCGTCAATACGTCCTTTTGGGTAACATGGGACAAGGGGGGCGAGGTGCGTATGCGCTATCTGTAGCAGGTAACAAACGCGATGGTTCTGGACCAGCGGGAATGGATGCAGGGCGCTCAAACTGGCTCAGCGAAGTCCCCCTTTGGGAAACACAGAAGGGTACAGGAAACGGGCTGGGTTATACCGTTGGCAAAGCGACATTGACGCAGGTGGCTACCAATTGGGAGAACAACAAGCCTAAAATTGAGTCGGGGGTTCGTCTGTACGCTTTCCTTGCCAATGGTTACCAGCCGGGAACATATGATGATGCCGGTATTTTTACAGCCAATACTAATGTGACTGCTTATGATGCGACTCCTACCCTGTATGTTTATGACATGATGGGACAGGAATTTGGTACGTCTGCGACAACAGGAACAGTAAAGACAGGTGATAGTGCAGGAACATTGGTTACTAAAATTCCGACTGTTGGTGCGAATGGACCAGGAGCATTAGCCAGCCCCACCTTGGTAGATGTTGACTATAATGGTGTCATTGATGTGGCCTATGCGGGCGATCAGTTCGGTAACTTGTATCGTTTTGACCTTCGTGGTCCAGTGAGTACTTGGAAGGCACACATGATTTACAAAGGTCAACCGACACAGCCTATAACTTCTGCCCCTGCGGTATATCGTAAAAATGAAAACGAATATATCATTGTTTTTGGTACAGGTTCTGATCTCTTCAAACATGATCAACGTAGTCAAAACCAACAGATGATAATGGGCATATACGACAGTCTGAGTGAGCGTAATCCCAGTACACTATCTTATAATTCTGGATCAATATTGGAACAGTCTTATGATCATAACGCTACGGATAAACGCTATATAACCGATGCTGGTTTTAATCCAACCAGTCATAAAGCATGGCGGATTATGTTGAATGAAGGTCAAACGGGCGGGGAAACAATTGTAGCTGCTGAGAAAGTAGTTTCAAGCCCCCAAATGTTGTTGAGTACGGCATTTGTATCAACGAGAGTGTATGAGGTTACTGAAAAGAACCAGCAACTGCCCAGTGGCGTGGATCCCAAAAAAACCTGCTATGATACTGAGACAAGCATCAAAACAGAGGGGCATAGCTGGTCAATGGCAATAAATGTGCTTACGGGAGCAGGGCCAGATCTTGCTAACGGTGCCTATTATTATCAGCCAAATAGTAATGAACCAGATCCACAGGCAGGACATAATGAAGGGATACTTACTTCTGCAATGAATATCATAGATACAGCGAATTCTGCACCTACATTATGGGCAAATGGAGCTAACGGTAATGCAGGTGATGGTTTGTTGACTGACCTTGGAAATCCAAAAAGCTCCGAGCAGCGTAACGACTGTTTGGCAAAAACAGCAAAGATGGCAAACGTCATTACTAAGGCAGCTAAAGGGGCAGAGAGAAACCCCGGAACACCAGCCGATCCTAATGATCCAGGTGCAGGTAATGTTGATGCTCAATCTGTAGGTGGGAAACTCTGTGGTGATCCATCCCTCTTCCGCGCAAACGAACGGGAAATTCAGTTATAAATCAGGAGGTCTATATGCAGATAAAAAGGAGAGTTTTGGTGGGTGCATGGCGCACCCACCAGAAAGGAATGACATTATTGGAAATAGTAGTGTCCATGCTAATTGTTGCCCTAGGGCTGGCAATGAGTGTATCTATGATTCAGTCTGCAAACCGTTTTGGTGATACAGCAGAATATACCGCCTTTGCCCTGCAGAAGAGTCAATTGATCATTGATACAATGCGAGCCAATGCGCTAGCTAAGGAAACTTATGTGGTTAACGGGATAAGTGCAAACCCAAATAATGGAGACTACAAAGGTGTATATGACAGTTTGAATTCTATATATGATGCTGCCAATAAAGATGCAGCCTTATCCAGGTTAGTAGATAATTTACGGTGTAAAAATTCTGCTTGTACCTTGGCGGAAGAAAATGCTAAGGCAGATGTTTATGCATGGGCAGATGAAATTGTGAGTACATTGCCGGGCGGCAGAGCACTGCTAAGAAAAAATAATGATAATTATGAAGTAATTATTATGTGGAAACACGTTTCTGCTACAGACAATGGAAGCGATGCCCCTGTGCAGGGAACACAAGTTTGGTTTGCATTATGAAGGTGTTGGAAGGATGAACGTGAAATCTCTATATAAACAACGGGGATTGTCCCTTATAGAATTATTGATAGCCATGGGATTGGGTGTGTTACTTTTGATGGGCCTGATAACCGTATTTGGCACAGCAAACCAGTCTTCTAAGCGTCGTTCCACTTCGGAAAATCTTGATGAAGTTCGTCGACAGGTTGTGAGTAGATTGGAATACGATCTCCATAATGCGGGTTATCTTGATCCTTTTTCAAGTGCAGCAGCAGCGCAATCTACTTTTGATACGGAAGATCCACAAGTTTT
>NZ_CALJAH010000436.1 GCF_938028185.1 uncultured Cardiobacterium sp.
TAACTTATCCGCAAAGAAAAAGCCGCCTGCAGGCGGCTTTTTCTTTGCTTTTGTCCTGGTCATGAATGACCGGCGACTGGCTGCGCCCCGTCCCGCATTCAGTCCAGCACCGCTTTCGCCGACATATCGGCGTGGAAGGAGGAGCGCACCATCGGCCCGGAGGCGACGTGGGTGAAGCCCATTTTCAGTCCTTCGTCGGTGAATATCTGGAATTCGTCCGGGGTGTAGTAGTGCTTGACCGGCAGGTGGTGTACCGACGGTTGCAGGTACTGGCCAACGGTGAGCATACTGACGTCGTGACGGCGCAGGTCTTCCATCACGCCGAGGATTTCGTCGATTTCTTCGCCGAGGCCGACCATCAGCCCAGATTTGGTAATGACGGGCTTGTTGCTCGCTTTTTTGTATTCGCGCAGGAGCTCCAGCGAGTTTTCGTAGTTCGCGCCGGGGCGCACTTCTTCGTACATCCGCGCCACGGTTTCCATGTTGTGATTGAAGATGTCCGGCGGGGTGTGGCGCAGGATTTCGATGGCTTTGTCCATGCGGCCACGGAAGTCGGGGGTGAGGATTTCCACGGTCATGCGCGGCGCGAGGCGGCGGATTTCGCGGACGCAGGCGGCGAAGTGCGCGGCACCGCCGTCGAGCAAATCATCGCGGTCCACCGAGGTGATGACGACGTGGTGCAGGCCGATGTTGCGCACGGTTTCGGCGAGATGCGTCGGCTCCATCGGGTCAAGCGGGTTGGGGCGGCCGTGGCCGACGTCGCAGAAGGGGCAGCGGCGGGTGCAGATGTCGCCCATGATCATGAAGGAGGCGGTGTTGTGGCGGAAGCATTCGCCGATGTTCGGGCAGGAGGCTTCTTCGCAGACGCTGTGCAGTTTCTGCTCGCGCATGATGGCTTTCATCCGCTGCACTTCTGCGCCGCCGGGGAATTGTGCGCGTATCCAGCTGGGTTTGCGCAGCCGCTCTTCGCCGACGTGGCCGGTGTTTTCCGGGACCTGGCGGATTTTCTCCGCCCCTTTTTTCTTTACCCCCATCGCGTTGGGCTTGACGCGGACGGGGGCGGCTTGTTCTCGGTCGCTCATGACGATTCCTGATTGTTAATGTGTGCTTATTATAGTCCTGTCTTTGCGTCGCGCCGCTTGCCTTGCAGCAAGTTCAGCAGCGCGTTTGCCTCACCGGCGGTGAGTGGCCGCCAGCGCCCGGCGGCAAGGTTTTTCGGTAGCCAGAGGTTGCCAAAGCGGGTGCGTTTCAGGCGGCTGACCTGGCAACCGACCGCTTCCCACAGGCGGCGCACTTCGCGGTTGCGCCCTTCTTTCAGTACCACGCTGAAGTAGCGGTTGTACTGGGTATCGTCTTCGTGCAAGGCCTGCAACGGCTGCACGTCGTCGAAGCGGGCGAAGCCGTCTTCCAGCTCGATGCCGTTGCGCAGCGCCTGCAAGGTGTCCTCATTGACCTCACCCGCGACCCGCACCCAGTATTCGCGCTCGATTTCGGCGCTGGGGTGCATCAGGCGGTTGGCCAGCGCGCCGTCGTTGGTGAAGAGCAGGAGGCCGGCGGTATTGAGGTCAAGCCTGCCGACGCTGACCCAGCGCCCCTGCCGCAATTTCGGCAGATGGCGGAACACCGTCGGGCGGCCATCCGGGTCGTCGCGCGTGCAGATTTCGCCCGGCGGCTTGTGATACATCAGGATTTGCCGGGGTGCCTCGCGCTCCGGCGAGACGCGCAGCGGTTTGCCGTCCAGACTCAGCCGCTCATGCCCGCTGATGCGCTGCCCCAATTCGGCCGGTTTGCCATTGACGCGCAGGCGGCCCTCACGAATCCAGCCCTCAATCTCGCGCCGCGAACCCAAACCGCGCGCCGCCAGCCATTTCTGGATGCGCTCCAATTCATTACTCATTACTGCCTCCAAAACCCTCATCGGGCAAAGCGGGCAAATCCTCAAGACTTGCCACGGAAAAGTCAGACAAAAACTGCGCCGTCGTCGCCAGCAACTCCGGCCGCCCCGGTACCTCCTTCGTGCCGATCACCTCGATCCATTCCAGGTCAAAAAGCTGGCGGTAAATGCCGCTGCTGGTGGTCACGCCGCGCACCGCGTCAATCTCGGCGCGGGTGACGGGCTGATGATACGCGATAAACGCCAGCGTCTCCCAGAAGGCGCGGGAAAAGCGCACCGGCTGCGCCTCGGTAAAGGCAGCGACTGCCGGGAAATACGCCGGGCGCAACTGCAAGCGCCAGCCGCCCGCGAGCCGCACCGGCTCCATCGCCGACGCCTCGTAGCGCGCGGCCAGTTCGGCCAGCGCCTCGCGCACGGCATCTTCGGAAACATCCAGCGCTTGTGCGAGCAGCGCCTCGCTCACCGCCTCGTCGCGGGTAAACAAAATCGCCTCAATACGGCGGGATAAAGTCGTCATCAAAAAGCATCACCAATAAAAAAGTCCCCCGGCGGGGGATGTTAGGGGCGTTGGCGGTGCCGCCATCACCAGACGGGAAAAATCATACATCGGCAGCGACAGCGCGCGCAAAAAGTTCGCCTGCGGTGGGGCAAGCCCCACCCTACGGACAAATAAACAGCAAACCAAAACCCGCCAAACGGCGGGTTTTGCGATGCGGCAAGGCGGTTCAGCCCTTCGCTTTTTCTTCGGCCTGCTTGTCCAGCGACACTTTTTCCGGCACCGCGTAGTTATACACGACCAGTGCGGCGACGATGCCGATGACGATGGCGGTGATAGCAAAGCGTCCGGCATGGCCGCCGAGCCAGCCAAGGACAATGCCGACCACGCCGAAGTCGGCGTCGGAGAAGGTGGTGTTGGCAAAGCCGAGGTCGCCCAGCACCGGCAGCAGCCACACCGGGAGGAAGGTGATGAGGATGCCGTGGAGGAAGGCACCGATGCTCGCGCCGAGGCGACCGCCGACGGCGTTGCCAAACACGCCCGCAGTCGCGCCGCAGAAGAAGTGCGGCACCACGCCGGGCAGAATCAGCACCCAGTGCAGTTGGCCGAGGATGAAGAGGCCGATGAGGCCACCGGCGAAGCTGGCGAGGAAGCCGACCAGCACCGCGTTTGGCGCATAGGGGAAGACGATGGGGCAGTCCAGCGCCGGGCGCGCGTTCGGCACGAGTTTTTGCGAGAACCCGGTGAAGGCGGGGACGATTTCAGCCAGTATCAGGCGCACGCCTTGCAGGATGATGAAGACGCCGGCAGCGAAGGTAATCGCCTGAATCACCGCCCAAACGAGGAAATTCTGCCCGTTGGAGAATTTTTCCTGCTGCACGAAGTCCTGTCCGGCGGCGATGACCAGCACGAGGTAGATGACCATCATCGTCAGCGCGATGGAAACGGAGCTGTCGCGCAAAAAGCTCAAGTTTTTCGGCAGATTCATCTCCTCGGTGGAGCGCGATTTGCCGCGCAGGCTGCGCCCGACTAGCCCCGCCAGCACGTAGCCGACGGTGCCGAAGTGGCCGAAGCCGACTTCGTCGCTGCCAGTGATGTCGCGCATGAACGGCTGGGCGATAAACGGGAAGAACGCCATGATGAGGCCGAGCGTCAGCGCGCCGACCAGCACCAGTTGCACGCCTTCAAAACCGGCGACGACGAGGATGACGGCAATCATGCACGCCATATAGAAGGTGTGGTGGCCGGTGAGGAAGATGAATTTGAGGCGGGTAAAGCGGGCGATGGCGATGTTTGCCACCATGCCAAAGGCCATGATGAGCGCGGTCGCCGTGCCGTATTTTTCCAGCGCGGTGGAGACGATGGCCTCGTTGTTCGGCACCACGCCCTGCACGTTGAACGCCTGCTGGAAAATGTCGCCGAGCGGGCTCAGCGAGCCGAGCAGCACCGTCGCGCCGCCGCCGAGGACGATGAAACCGAGAATGGTCTTGATGGTACCCTTGATGGTGTCAGCGGCGGATTTTTTCTGCGCAATCAGGCCGATAAGGGCGATAACCCCAACCAGCACGGACGGCACCTTGAGAATATCAACGATGAAGTCGAGCAGCGCTTTCATGACGCCCTCCTAGTCGTGGTGGAAGTAAACCGCCAGCTTCTGCTCAAATTCGTCGGCGCTGACGAGATTGTTGATGACGATGACCTTGCTGCGGTCGATGCTGGAGCTATCGACGATGTCTGCGCCCATCACGAACAGGTCGGCGTCGTTTGACGCGGTGACGGAGAGGTCGGAGTGGGCGACTTCCGCTTCAATATTGAGCTTGGCCAGCGCCTTCTTGATGTTCATCTCCATCAAGAAGCTGCTGCCGAGACCGTGAGCACATACTGCCATGATTTTCATAAAGTTCTCCTGGTTGAGTTAAGAAAGCGGGAAGATAGCGGGTCGCCCGTGGGTATTTACTGTTATCGCAATCCTCACAAAGCCCTGTACAGCGTTGCGCCGCCTCGCCGTACAAAGGCGTACTGTCTTCGGCGGCGCGCCTTGTACA
>NZ_CALJAH010000437.1 GCF_938028185.1 uncultured Cardiobacterium sp.
CTCGCCTGGGATACGCGCGATTTTGCCCGCGCCGAGAAGATTGCCCGTGTCTGGCTGGAGGCGTTTCCCAGGGATTTGGACGCGCGGCTGGCGCTGTTGCGCGTGCTGCTTGCCGACAGTCGCGGTGATGAGGCGCTGGCGCAGATGTCGGCCTTGCTCGATGCCGATGGCGGGCCGCAGATGGTGGCGCAGATTTTCCGCGTGCTGGCGGAGTTCCCGGACAGCGCCACCCGGCTGGTGTTGTTGCAGCGGCTGAGCGCGCAGTTCCCGAAGAATCCGTATCTTTATTATTATCTTGGCCTGATGGCGAAGGAGCAGGGCAAGGTGACAACAGCGGTGCAGGCGTTCAGCGATGCCATCGCTCTCGACGGCAACTGGCGTGAGCTGGAGCTGATGCAGGCGCAGGTGCTGGCGAGCATCGGCAAGTTGCAGGAGGCACGCAAGATTATGGACCGCATCACCACGCGCTATCCGCAGGACATCAATCTGCTTTCGGCCTATGTGGATATGCTGGTCGCGCATTATCAGTGGCAGGATGCGATTACCCTCGCCCTACGCTGGAAAGAATTGCGCCCGCAGGATGCAACGGTGCGGCAGCTGGTGGCGCAGTTGTATGCGTCGGCGGGCGATTATCCGGCAGCGTTGCAGGCGTTCCGCGAGTTGCTGGACAGCCATCGCATTGACATGAACAGTTATCTGTTTTTTGTCGCCAACGCCGCCGAGCACAGCGGGCAAGAGGATGTTGCCACTACCCTGCTCGGCGAGATTGCTGCCGATTCGCCGCGTTATTTGCAGGCGCAGGAGCGGCTGGCGCTGCTGTCGTTCAACCGGGGCGATTACGACAAGGCACAGGCGCGTTTTGCCGCCTTGCGTCAGGAATTCCCCGATGACGCGCAGGTGCTGGACACCTATCTGGTTGAAACGGCGCAACTGCGGCGGACGCAGCAATGGCGGCGGCTGGAAAAATTGCTGAAAGAAGCGCTGGCACGCTATCCCGATCAGGTTGATTTGCTCTACGTCCTCGCCGATTTCAACGCCGCGCGCGGCAACCTCAAGGAAGCCGAGGAGCAGTTCAACAAAATCCTCGCCGCTGACCCGGCCAATATCGACGCGCTCAACGCCTACGGCTATATGCTGCTGACGCAAACGGACGACGAAAAAAAAGCAGCGCAACTGATAGAAGCGGCCATCAAACTCTACCCGGATTCCCCGGCGATTCAGGACAGCTACGGCTGGCTGCTCTACCGCCAGGGCAAAACCGAGGACGCGCTCAACTGGTTGCGCCGCGCCTACGCCGCCTATCGCAACGACGAAATACCCGCGCATTACATCGAAGTGCTGGACGCATCCGGCGACAAGGCGCTCGCCGCCGAAGTTTATCGCTACGAAAAACAGGGGCAGCCGGACAATCTCGCCCTCAAATCCATTGGCAAAAAACTGGGACTCGACCATGACAAGAAAAAATAAACTGGCGGCATTCGGCCTCGCCCTGCTCCTCGCCGGCTGCGCGATGCCGCCGGCAGAAGACGAAAACGTGAGCTACACCACCACGCTCAACCCGCAACATTGGCGCGCCGAAGGCAAAATTGCGATGCGCTACCCCGAATGCCACCGCAGCCGTGGCTGCGAAGACAAAGGCGTCAATGCCAACATGGCATGGACCCACCACAACCAGGACGAACTGCTGGTCATCACCGACCCCTTCGGCCAGGAACGGATGCGCATTGACTATCGCGGTGGTGTCATCAACGTGCGCGAAGGGGCGCGCGAAGAAGTGATGAGCAAAGAAGAACTGGCAAAAGAAGTCGGCCTGCCAGTGCCGCTCGAATCCATCGCCAACTGGCTGATTACCCAACGCAGCGACGAAAGTTTCAACGCCGACGGCTGGCAGGTCGATGTCCGCGACTGGCAGGGCGCGTATTACCGCAGCATCCGCCTGAAACAAAAAGACTACCAGATGAAGCTGGTCGTGCAAAAAATGACGACAATATAAACAGATGCACAAAAACTGCGGTATCCGCCTTGCGCACGCAGAACAAATCGCTATAATGCGCGCCTCTCGCCGACCGAGGCGGGGAACGGGCGGATAACCCGTTGTTCAAAAATTGGGGTGTCGCCAAGTGGTTAAGGCACCGGGTTTTGATCCCGGCATTCGTAGGTTCGAATCCTTCCACCCCAGCCATCTCTTCTACCCAACATCCAAGGTGAAAACGTGTCCAGAGGCAGCATGACCGTATTCACGGGTAACGCGAATCCGCAACTTGCCCGTCAGATTGTCCAGCATCTCGGCTTGCCATTGGGCAATGCCATTGTTGACAAATTTTCCGACGGAGAAATCCGGGTAGAACTGCAAGAAAACGTCCGTGGCAAGGACGTTTTTGTTATTCAGCCGACCAGTCATCCCACCAATGACAGCATCATGGAACTGCTCATTCTGAGCGATGCCCTGCGCCGTGCTTCTGCCAACCGTATTACCGCCGTCATCCCCTACTTTGGCTATTCCCGCCAGGATCGCCGTCCGCGTTCCGCGCGCGTGCCGATTTCCGCCAAAGTGGTTGCCAACATGATTGTCGGCGTCGGCATTGACCGCGTGCTGACCTTGGATCTGCACGCCGACCAAATACAGGGATTCTTTGATTTCCCGGTGGACAACATTTACGCCACGCCGATCATCCTCAATGACCTGCTGGCACAAGATTTCAAAAACCCGGTGGTAGTATCGCCGGATATTGGCGGGGTTTTGCGCGCGCGCGCGACCGCCAAACAAATTGACGCCAAACTGGCGATTATTGACAAGCGTCGCCCGCGCCCGAACGAATCGGAAGTGATGAACATCATCGGCGACAGCATTGAAGGCTGCGACTGCATCATCGTGGATGACATGGTTGACACCGCAGGCACCCTGTCCAATGCGGCGACCGCGCTGAAAGAACGCAAGGCGCGTACCGTAACGGCCTACTGTACCCACGCCATCCTGTCCGGTAACGCCATCGCCAACATCGAAAAATCCGGCATGGATCAACTGATTGTCACCGATTCCGTTGCCCTGCGCGAAGAAGCGAAAGCCTGCAAAAAAATCCGCGTGCTTTCCATCGCCGGACTGGTTGCCGAAAGCATCCGCCGCATCCACGTCGAAGAATCCATTTCCTCGCTGTTCGTCAACTAGACACGAACCGCGAACAACCTTGAAGAGCGCTGGTCGCAAGCGCTCTTTTTTATCCTACGGAGAAAACCATGAGTGAATATGCCTACACCCTGAGCGCCATCGTTCGCCAGGATAGCGGGAAAGGTGCGAGCCGCCGCCTGCGTCGTCAAGGACTGGTACCCGCCATCGTTTACGGTGGCGAAGAAGCTGCCCTGGCAGTTGCCGTCAAACAGGACGATTTGGTCAAATTTGGCCGATTTGACAGTTTCTATTCGCAAATCATCAATCTGCAAGTCGAAGGCAAAGGCGACATCGAAGTCATCGTACGCGATGTACAACGCCACCTCTACAAACCGCTCTATCAGCACATGGACTTCCAGCGCGTTGTTCGTGGCCAGGAACTGCAAGCCACCGTCAGCCTGCACTTTGTCAACGAAGAAGGCAGTGTCGGCGTCAAGGCGGGCGGACTGGTCGAACACCACCTCAACAGCGTGGAAATCGTCTGCTTGCCGCGCAACCTGCCAGAATACGTTGAAGTTGACATGACCGACGTTGCCTTGGGCGATGTCATCCACCTGCGCGACCTGAAACTGCCACAAGGCGTGCGCCTGCTGCACGACGATGACCGCGCTGAAGCCGTGGTTGCGCAAATCGTTCATCCGCAACGCGGTGCCGCTGAAAGCGAAGAATCCGCTGCCGCAGACGAGGACGAAAGCACTGCCGAGTAATCGCGGATGATCAAACTGATTGTCGGCCTCGGCAACCCCGGCGCCCGCTACCAAAAAACCCGCCACAACGCGGGTTTTTGGCTATTGGATCAGCTCGCTGCCAGCGAAGGCGGGCGGCTCGCCGAAGACAAAAAATTTCAGGGCGAATACGGCAAAATCACGCTGGCGCAGCAGCCGCTACACCTGCTCAAACCGCTCACCTTCATGAATGCCAGCGGCCGCGCCGTCAGTGCGCTTGCCAAGTTTTACGACCTGGCGCCGGAAGAAATCCTCGTTGTCCATGACGAACTGGACTTGCCGGAAGGCGCGGTCAAACTGAAATACAGCGGCGGCCACGGTGGCCACAACGGCCTGCGCGACATCATCGCCGCATTCGGCAGCAAAGATTTCTATCGCCTGCGCCTCGGCATCAACCATCCGGGCGACCGCAATCAGGTCGTGGATTACGTCCTGCATCCGCCCGGCAAGATGGAACAGGAAAAAATAGACGACGCCATCGCGCGCGGCCTCGCCATCCTGCCGCTACTCGTGCGCGACGGCGCGGAAAAAGCGATGCACCGCCTGCATAGCGGCGGCTAAACGCAGCCGTTTCATGCGAAACCAGAGAGAAACACACAATGGGATTTAACTGCGGCATCGTTGGACTGCCGAACGTCGGAAAATCGACACTCTTCAATGCCCTGACCAACGCCGGGATTGACGCCAAAAACTTCCCCTTTTGCACCATCGAGCCGAACACCGGTATCGTTTATATGCCCGATCCACGGCTGGATGCGCTCGCCGCCATCGTCAAACCGGAGCGGGTGCTGCCGACGACGATGGAATTTGTCGATATTGCCGGGCTGGTCGCCGGTGCCTCCAAGGGCGAAGGACTGGGCAACCAGTTTCTCGCCAACATCCGCGAAACCGACGCCATCGCCCAGGTGGTGCGCTGCTTTGACGATGACGACATCGTCCACGTCGCGGGCAAAATCGACCCGCTTGCCGACATCCAGGTCATCGAAAGCGAGCTGATCCTGGCCGACATGGCCTCACTGGAAAAAGCACAACAGCGCCTGGTGCGCGTCGCCAAAGGCGGAGACAAAGATGCCAAACTGAAACTGGACATCATCGCCCGCCTCACCCCGCACCTCGAAGACGGCAACCTCGCCCGCACCCTGCCGATGAGCGACGAAGAGCGCAAGGCGATGCGCGAACTGTTTCTCTTGACGATGAAGCCGATGATGTACGTCGCCAACGTTGATGAAGCCCATATCGACGGCGACAACGCCTACGTCCAACAGGTACGCGACAAGGCGGCACAGGCGGACGCCGTCGTCGTCACCGTCTGCGCCGCGATAGAAGCCGAACTGTCGCAACTCGCCTCCGAAGAACAGGGCGAACTGCTCGCCAGCTACGGCCTCA
>NZ_CALJAH010000438.1 GCF_938028185.1 uncultured Cardiobacterium sp.
TTCGCCGTACAACCGCGTACTGTCTTCAGCGGCGCGCCTTGTCTGAAACTTTCGGAGGATGGCTATAATCCTGATGAGCAAACCGCATTTCTGTTTAAAATTGGCGAAATTGAGCGCGTCTCTATGCCAAAATCGTCTGTACCCATTGGGAAAACCGGGCAGGCGACATCGCCAAAATAGCGCAAACTCATATCGCTATATGCCCTGTGGTGGAAGTCGTCGATTTTATTATTAAGAGTGTGGAAGATGTATTGTGCAGCAGATTGGACAGCAGTTTGCAGAATAAAGGCGAGCATATCCTTGCCCCCTTTACCGAGACGGGAATCTTCATTACCCGCTCGCGGTAAAGTGGCGTCATTCTTGCTGCACAGCTGCCGGGAAAATACCAAAACGAAATTCACGCCAATGAAATGAGCCTGTTCGCCTACTACGCCGCCATCAATATTGAAGTCGCCTATCACGGTACATTCATCTCAATACTGGCGAGAATATGAGCCGACAGCGGCGCAACACCGTATGAGGCTTTCGGTGGATGGCTATAACCTGCCGCTGGGATATTCTCTCCCTCCTTGCTTATAGCGATACTCACAAAGTTCTGTACAAGGCGCGCCGCCGAAGACAGTACGCTTTTGTACGGCGAGGCGGCGCAACGCCGTACAGGGCTTTGTGAGGATTGCTATATCAGCAGCCGCTTGTGTCGCGCGCTCACCCTGCAATCATCGCGCTGGAGCTGTTTGTGTTGTCATGAAAAAGCCTCCGCGCCACGGGATCAAGCCCGTTGTGGATGCGGAGGCTCATGTTGTCAGGCAGGCGGTGAGGATGCGCGACCCGCCAGCGCGGGTATCAGAACAACGGTTCGCTGAAGTCGAAGGCGAATTTGTCCATTGCCGGGACAATGCCGTCGCCCTGGATGTACTGGATGTCGTGCGGCCAGACGCGCGAGAGCTGCGCCGGGGATTCCATGTTGTCGGCAATGAGCATGGTGTGGTGTTCCCCGGCGTATTTTTTGACTTCGCCCATAAATTCTTCTTCTTCGCGGTCTTCAAAGGTGTCAATTTCGCGCATATCCAGCTTGATGACTTCGGGTTTGACCCGCTCCAGCATTTCGCGCACGGTGGCATCCATCCGCCCGACCCCGGCAAGGGCGAAGCGGCTGCCCTGCGGTCGCATTTTTTCGATGAGGTGTACCGCGCCGGTAAAGCCGTTGGCGAGGTTGTCCAGCCGCAGTTCAAAGGTAATCTGGCTGGGGCTGATGCCGGTGGCGCGCAGTTGGCTGTCAATCCATTCGGGGAAGGTGTCGTCCAGCATGGTGTCGGTGCTGAGGTTGATGAAGCATTGCAGCGCGCGCTGGTCGCCTTCGTAGGAAAGGATGTCCTGAATCATCGCGGTGATTTTGTAGCGGTCAAACTGGCGTGCAAAGCCGAAGCGTTCGGCCACCTGCATCAGTTGATCCAGTTCCATCATCTGCGGTGCCTCGCCGCCTTCGATATCGCTTGCCGGTGGCAGCACGAGCAGACGCTCGGCGTAGCGCGGCACACCGTCGGCTTCGAGCGCGCTGATAGGCTGGTACTGCACGCGCAGGCGGTCGTCGTCAAGGATGGCCTGGATTTCGTTGACACGGCGTTCGTCCTTGCGCGAGATGTCGCCGCTCATCGGCTCGGCAACGCGGTCGCTGCTTTGGCTCATGGCGAGGCTGCGTACCGCGCGGAAGCCTTTGGAAACAAGGTCTTCGTAACCGCTTTCGCTGGTGATTTCGGAGATACCGGCGAAGACTTTGGGGTGGACGAGGCGGCCGATGTTTTCCGGTACGACTTCGTCCAAGTGCGCAATCAGGCCGTTCACCCGCTTGATGGTGTCTTCCTTGTCGCCGGTCAGCCACAGTGCCAGGCCGTCGTCGGTGAAGCGCGCCATTTCCGTGCTGGGGGGCAGGAAGCGTTTGGTCGTCTCGGCCACGGTTTTCATCATGATTTCTGCTGCCTTGTAGCCGTCTTTCTGCCAAACCTCGCGGTAGTTTTCCAGCCAGGCATAGACCCAGTAACCAAGCACGGTCTTGGGCTCGCTGCGCTCTTGCGTCTGCTTGAGTGAAGCGGCGATGACGCGCGGCCCGGCGAGGCTGGTGGTCGGATCGAGGCCGGTGCCGCCGCCACCGCCCGCGTTTGCGCTGCGGAAATACATTTGCAGCCCCGGCTCGCCGTGGATGACGATGCTGGAAACGCTCAGGTTGACATCCACCTTGCCGCCGTTAATCGCTTGCAGCTCAAAGCGTTCGCTCGGTACCACTTCTTTTTCCGTCGCCTTTTTCATCAGCGCCTTGATGCCGCGCTCGCTTTTGTGCGGAACGAAGCTCATCAGGGTCAGTTCGTCCAGCGCGGCGCGGTCTTTGACACCAAAGGTGTGCAAAAACGCGGGGTTGGCATCGACGAACAGGCCGTCCTGCACGTAGGCGACCGGGTCGGGCAGGTCGTGGTAAATGCGTTCGTAGCGGTCGCTGATGGCTTTGGCGTCTTTTTCGACGCCGTGCAGGGTGCGGTCAAAATGGGCGACGCGCATCAATTGTTGTACGTGCTTGACCGCGCTCAACAAATCGCGGCGCGCACAGGCATATTCCGCGCCCTGCTTGATCCACTGGTCCAGCCCTTCCGGTTTGCTGTCAATGACGATGACCGGCACCGGCGGGTGTATTTTTTCGCGCACGATCGGGCGCAGTTTGTCCATCGACGGCAGGCCTTCCTGCACGGCAAGGACGACGATGTCCGGGCGGCTTTCCAGCATGCGCGATTCGGCCTGCTCCAGCGTCTCCGCGCGGCGCTCGTTCAGCAGGAAAAAGCGCTGCACGCCCTTGCTAAAGGCCAGCATCCATTCCATGTCGTTGCTGATCATCAGAATCGAGCAGGATTCTTTGACGGTTTCTTCTGCCATGTTGTATTCCTTTCAATGTGTTCCGAAAAGTGCCGCATTATGCAATGAACGGCGCATCTTGCCAAATGCTAATAAATGATGCGGCTGCGGATGGTACCGGCGACGCTTTTGAGTTGTTCCAGCGCGACTTGTGAGTCGCTGTGCGCCACGTCCATCACCAGATAGCCGATTTCGCCTTTGGTAATCAGCGTTTGTGCGGCGATGTTGATGCCGTGTTCGGCGAAGAGATGGTTCACTGCCGAGAGCACGCCGGGCTGGTTGCGGTGAATGTGCAGCAGGCGGTGCGTGTCTTCGCGCAGCGGCAGCGATACTTCGGGGAAGTTGACCGCGCCGACGGTCGCGCCGCTTTTCAGGTACTGCACGAAGCGCCCCGCCACTTCCAGGCCGATGTTTGCCTGCG
>NZ_CALJAH010000439.1 GCF_938028185.1 uncultured Cardiobacterium sp.
ATTTCATCACGCGGCTGAAGAAAAACGCGGCCTTTGAAGAGATTGGCGAAAACGCCGTGTGCGGGGAACACATCCTCAGCGACCGGAAAATCCGCTGCAAACACAAAAAAGTCAGCGGCAAGAAGCAGCAAAACCACTATCACGACAAAGCATTGCGGCGCATTGAAGTTGCGCGCGAAGAAGGCAGGACGCTGGTTTTGGTGACGAACGACCACGAAAGCAGCGCGGCAGAAATAGCGGACAACTACAAAAAGCGCTGGCAAATTGAGCTGCTGTTCAAATGGATGAAACAGCACCTTGCGCTGGAGCGTCCATACAGCCGTACGGAAAACGGCGTCAGGCTGCACATTGTCTGCGTGCTGATAGCGTACCTGCTGCTCAGGCAGGCGCAGCGGGAAGAGCGGGAGACAGGGAGTTTGCATCTGTACCTGGCGAAAATTTCGGGGTCGTTGTTTGAGCGGCCGGAGACGACATACGCCCACTACCGAAGGCGGCGGGAGCGGCGTGGTTGTGCGGCTCAAGAGGAATTTGCATTGTTTTAAAAGGGGTTTTTATGGTGAATTTATTCCGGACAGTAGTGCTCCCCCACGGGGGAGGGAGCTGTTCTGCGGTAGATTCAAATAACTGCTGCCGTATCGCTATGGATAGTCATGAAACTATTGCTATTTTTGCAGCCAATGAGTCCCCTCCCCTGTGGGGGAGGGTTAGGGTGGGGGCAGCAAACAACAGCTCAGCAGATTTGAGATTTTGTTGGGGTGTCGTGCAAGTTATGGTTTGGAAGGAAGTCTAATAATTTATGCCTCGGCCTGTCCAAAAAGCCCCTGCCCGCAGGGGCTTTTTTAATGTTTCTCTTGACGGAGCCAGTAGCTACGCCGCTTGGCGGGTCCAGGTTTTATCCCGCTTGGCGGCCGAAGATGTGCATTAACGGTTTTCCGGCGCGAGTCCCGGCCAGTATTCGCTGTCCGGGGTTTTGCGGGCGCCAAAGATGGCCTGGCCGACGCGCACGGTGGTCGCGCCTTCGGCAATGGCCAGTTCAAAGTCGCCGGACATGCCCATGGAGAGTTCGGCAACGGCGGGGTTTTGTTGTTGCAGGCGGTCGCGCAGTTCGCGCAGGCGGATGAAGCAGCGGCGCACCGCTTCGTGGTCGTCGCTGAACAGTGCCAGCGTCATCAGCCCACGCGGGCGCAGGGCGCTGTAGGCGGGCAGCGCGCGGACGAAGGCTTCGGCGGCATCCGGTGCCATGCCGTATTTTTGCGGTTCGTCCGAGGTGTTGATTTGGATGAAGACGTCGAGGCTGCGCCCTTCTTGTTGCAGGCGGCGGTCGAGCGCTTCGGCGATGTCGAGGCTGTCCAGCGCCTGAAATTCGGCAGCGAAGCGGGCGACGTATTTGACTTTGTTGCTTTGCAGGTGGCCGATGACCGCCCATTGCAGGCCGGGAAGCGCGCTGAGCGCCTGCCATTTGTCGTAGGCTTCCTGCACCTTGTTTTCGCCGAGCAGGCGGATACCGACGTCGTAGGCGAAATGCAGCCGTTCGGCGGGGACGGTTTTGCTGACGGGCAAAAGCCGCACCTCTGCCGGGTCGCGGCCACAGGCGGCACAGGCGGCGTGGATGCGCGCCTGGATGCTGGCGAGGTTGGCGGTGATTTCGGCGGCGGTAGTCGCCTGTGGGTAGAGTGGTGCGGTCATGGTCAGGCCTTTTTGACGAATTCGGATTTGAGCATCATGCCGCCGAAGCCTTCGATTTTGCAGTCGATGTTGTGGTCGGCGCCCGGCACGAGGCGGATGTTTTTCACTTTGGTTCCCTGCTTGATGGGCTGGCTGCTGCCTTTCGGCTTGAGCGCCTTGATGAGGACGACGCTGTCGCCATCGGCGAGCGCCACGCCGTTGGCATCCAGCACCGCCGGGGTGTCGTCACCCGTGGCCGCTTCGCCGTCGCGCCATTCAAAGGCGCATTCGGGGCAGATGTTCAGCTCGCCATCGTTGTAACAGTAGTCGCAGCCGCATTGGGGGCAGTGCAATTCGCTCATGTGATTCTCCTGTTTGGTTATGCGCGCCCATTTTACGGCAATGGCGCGGCTGGCGTCGCCGCGTTATAATGCCCGTATGTGGATTTTTGTGAAAATTTGGGAGTTTTTATGCAAAGTTTGGGTGAATTCATCGTCATGCGTCAGGCCGAATACCCGCAGGCCAAGGGCGAACTGAGCGGGATTCTCGCCGCCATCCGTCTCGCCGCCAAGGTGTTGCACCGCGACATCAACCGCGCCGGGCTGGTCAATGACATCCTCGGCGAGGCCGGTTCGGAAAACGTGCAGGGCGAAGCGCAGAAGAAGCTCGACATTTTCGCGCACGAGAAAATCAAGGCGGCCTTCATGGCGCGCGATAATGTCGCCGGTTTTGCCTCGGAAGAAGAAGAAGATTTCATCGCCTTCCAGAGCGAGAAGAACCGCAACGCCAAATACATCGTCCTCACCGACCCGCTCGACGGCTCGTCCAATATTGACGTAAACGTCGCCGTCGGCACGATTTTCTCCATCTACCGCCGTGTCACGCCCATCGGCACGCCGGTGACGCTGGAAGATTTCCTGCAGCCCGGCAACCGTCAGGTGGCAGCGGGCTACGTCGTCTATGGCTCCTCCACCATGCTGGTCTACACCACCGGCAACGGCGTCAATGGCTTCACCTACGACCCCTCGCTCGGCATCTTCTGCCTCTCGCACGAAAACATCCGCATCCCGGACGACGGCACCATGTACTCCATCAACGAAGGGCAGTACCTCAAATTCCCGCTCGGCGTGAAGAAATACATCAAATACTGCCAAGAGCTGGACAAGGACACCAAGCGCCCCTACACCTCGCGCTACATCGGTTCGCTCGTCGCCGATTTCCACCGCAATATGCTCAAGGGCGGCATCTATATGTATCCCTCCGGCAGCAGCTACCCCAACGGCAAACTGCGCCTGAATTACGAAGCCAACCCGATGGCCTTCCTCGCCGAGCAGGCGGGCGGCAGCGCCACCAACGGCTACAGCCGCATCCTCGACATCCAGCCCACCTCATTGCACCAGCGCGTGCCGCTCTACGTCGGCTCAAAAAACATGGTCGGCAAAGTGATGGAGATGATCCGCGACAATCCTGACCACTAAACCGCGCCGCAGGATGGGGCATCATGCCCCGTTCCCGTTTACATACACCAACCCCGCTATCCTGTATGTATAGTGGAATAAATTTGAAATAACCCAAGTTCAAGCCCTGTGTAGCGAACGGAAGCAAGGTAAGCCGCCGATATGCTCCCTCTCCCTGTGGGACAAGCATTGCTCGCGTAGCGAGAGAGGGCTGGGGTGAGGGCAGCAAACGTGAAAAATAGGCTTTTGATTCATCAACAATATCGCTCACCCCCACCCCATCCCTCCCCCGCTGCGGGCTTCGCCCTGCAGGGGAGGGCGTTTTATTCGCTACAGGTAGGGTTCGAGGTAGTGCAGGTGCGCGGCGACGATGTGGTCGTAGCCGCTCATGTGGGCGCGGATGGCGTCGGTGTGCGGCGCGGCGTGCAGCACGAGCAGGGCGGCGGCGAGGGTTTCGGGGCGGTTGTCGGCGAGTTCGCGCGCGAAGGGTTGTCGCACGAGGCGGTCGCGGATGTGCTGGAAGTTGTACATACTTTTGCCGAAGGCGACGGGGATGTCCGCGTGCAGCGCTTCGAGCGGGTTGTGGCCGCCGTGGGCGACGAGGCTGCCGCCGATATAGGCGAGGTCGCTGATGCGGTAGTAGTGGGCGAGTTCGCCGAGGGTGTCGAGGATGAGGATGTCGCGGTCGCCGCTGGCGCTTTCGCCCCGGCTGCGCAGGCGCGGGGTGTAGTCGGCGTCGCACACTTGTTTGGCAACGGCGTCGCGGCGTTCGGGGTGGCGCGGCGCGAGGATGAGGCGGGCGTGCGGCAGGGTTTGTTGGACGAGGCGGTGCGCGGCGAGGGCAATTTCGTCTTCGCCGGGATGGGTGCTGGCGGCAATCCAGGTGTCGGGCACGCGCGCGGCGGCGATGTCGGGCGGCAGCGCGGTCGCGGGCGGGGTTTGGTATTTGAGGTTGGGGGTGATGGTGAGGTTGGCGGCAGGCACGCCCAGTTTGCGGAAGCGGCGGGCATCGTTGCGGGTTTGCGCGTTCACTTGCAGGTGGGCGAGCGGTTCGCGCAGCAGGCGGCGGGCGTAACGGTAGTATCCGCGCAGGGATTTGGCGGAGAGGCGGGCGTTGGTGAGGATGACCGGGACGCCCGCGCGGGCGGCGCAGCGGATGAGGTTCGGCCAGATTTCGGTTTCCATGAGGATGAGCGCGCGTGGCTGGATGTGGGCGAGGATGCGGCGGCTGTTGGCAACGGTGTCGTAGGGCAGGTAGCTGTAGGCGACGCGCTGCGGGTGGTGCGCCTGGTATTGGGCGATTTGTGCGCGGCCGGTCGGGGTGGTGCAGGTGAGCCAGAGGTTGATGGCGGGATGGGTGGCGAGGAGACTGTCGAGCAGCGGGCGGATGGCGAGAAATTCGCCGACGCTGACGGTGTGTACCCAGAGGCTGTCCGGCAGGGCAGGGGGGAGGCGGCGGGTGAAGCGTTCGCTGAGGTGGCGGCGGTAGGCGGGGTTTTGCCGCGATTTGTAGAGGAGGCGGAGCAGGGCGAGGGGCGCGAGCAGGTGCAGTAGCAGGTTGTAGAGGGTGTTCATGTAAGATACCGGTTTTTGTGCTGCATTATAGCGGGGGTTTTTATGGCGATTTTGGCGGTTGGCGATGTGCATGGGCATTTTGAGGCGCTGTTGCGTTTGTTGGACAAGGCGGGTTATGGCGATGGCGACGAGTTGTGGTTCGTCGGCGATTTGGTCAATCGCGGCCCGGATTCGGCGGGGGGGCTGCGCTTCGTGCATGGCCTTGCGCGCAAGCGGGTGGTGCTGGGCAATCATGATTTTTCGTTTTTGGTGCAGGCGCAGCGTTTTCCGGGAAACCGGATGCAGCCCGCCGCGCTGGAATTGTTGCGCGAGGATGACGGCGAGGAGTTGATTGACGGACTGCGGCAGTTCCCGCTGTTGCACGTCGATGCGCGTTTGCAGACGGTGATGTCGCACGCGGGACTGTTTCCGCAGTGGTCGCTGGAGCAAGGTCAGGCGGCAAGCGATGCGGTATCGGCACAGTTGCGCGGCAGCGGTTATCGTGATTTTTTGCGCGAGATTTTTGGCGATTGGCCGAACTACTGGTCGCCGGATTGGCAGGGGATGGATTTTTGGCGTTTCGCGGTCAATGCTTTCTGCCGGATGCGTTATCTGAATGCCGACGGCAGCCTGAATCTGACTGCGAAAGACCAGCCGGAGAAGACGGACGGCTTGCAACCGTGGTTCAGCGTTACGCAAACGTGCGACTGGCGGCAGTTGTTCGGCCATTGGGCGAGTCTGGGTTTGCGCACGGAAGGGAAGATTGTCTGCCTTGATGGCGGTTACGCCTGGGGCGGGCAGTTGGCCGCGTATGACGTGGAAAATCACCGCCTCGCCGCGACGGTTGCCGCTGAATAAACCGCTTGTAATATAAGATGGTTAAAAAATCTCGCGACAAAAATGTCAGGTTGCGCTTGACGTCGCAGGCGCGCTGTATATAATGCGCGCCTACTTTCCCGGAGGGGTTCCCGAGCGGTCAAAGGGAGCAGACTGTAAATCTGCCGGCTCAGCCTTCGTAGGTTCGAATCCTACCCCCTCCACCATTTAACTTGCGGGTGTAGTTCAATGGTAGAACCTCAGCCTTCCAAGCTGATGGTGTGGGTTCGATTCCCATCACCCGCTCCAGAAGTCAATCAGTCCATATAGCTCAGCAGGTAGAGCACTTCCTTGGTAAGGAAGAGGTCACCGGTTCAAATCCGGTTATGGGCTCCATCTTTTTTATTCCTTTTTTATATTCCTTGGGCGGATTGAGATGTCTAAAGAGAAATTTACCCGAACCAAGCCGCACGTAAACGTTGGCACCATTG
>NZ_CALJAH010000440.1 GCF_938028185.1 uncultured Cardiobacterium sp.
CCCCAGCCCTCCCCCGCTGCGGGCTTCGCCCTGCGGGGGAGGGAGCGGTTCGGCGGGGGAATCGCGCTTATTTGTCGTCTTTGACTTCCTGGAAGTCGGCATCGACGACGTTGTCGTCTTTCGGTGCGCTGTCACTGCTGGCAGCACTGGCACCGGCTGCCGCGCCTTCGCCGCTCATTTTGCTGTAGGCTTTTTGCATGACCGGGCCGGCGGCGTTCATCAGTGCTTCGCTCTTGGTGTTGATGTCTTCGACGCTGCCTTTGTCCATCGCTTCTTTCAGCGCTTTGCTGGCTTCGTCAATGGCGCTTTTTTCGTCGGCAGTAACTTCGTCACCGAGGTCGGCGACGGCTTTTTCGACGCTGTGCAGCATGGATTCGGCGTTGTTGCGCGCGCTGACTTTTTCCTGGAAGGCTTTGTCTTCTTCGGCGTGCGCTTCGGCGTCGCGTACCATGCGTTGGACTTCTTCTTCGGAGAGGCCGGAGCTGCCCTTGATGGTAATCGCCTGTTCTTTGCCGGTTTTTTTGTCTTTGGCGGAGACGTTGAGTACGCCGTTGGCGTCGATGTCAAAGCTGACTTCGATTTGCGGCATGCCGCGCGGTGCCGGTTCGATGCCGGTGAGGTCGAATCTGCCGAGCGATTTGTTGCTGCTCGCCTGTTGCCGTTCGCCTTGCAGGACGTGGATGGTGACGGCGGACTGGTTGTCTTCGGCGGTGGAGAAGACGTTTTCGGCGTGGGTCGGGATGGTGGTGTTTTTTTCGATGAGTTTGGTCATCACGCCGCCCATGGTTTCGATGCCGAGCGAGAGCGGGGTGACGTCCAGCAGCAGCACGTCTTTGACGTCGCCGCCGATAACACCGCCCTGGATGGCCGCGCCGAGGGCAACGGCTTCGTCCGGGTTGACGTCTTTGCGTGGCTCTTTGCCGAAGAAGTTTTTGACGGTTTCTTGTACTTTCGGCATCCGCGTCTGGCCGCCGACGAGGATGACGTCGTGGATGTCTTTGGCAGAGAGTCCGGCGTCTTTCAGTGCCTGGCGGCAGGGTTCGAGGGTGCGCTCTATCAGATCGCCCACCAATGATTCCAGCTTGGCGCGGGTCATTTTGATGTTGAGGTGTTTCGGCCCGGAGGCGTCGGCGGTGATGTAGGGCAGGTTGATTTCGGTCTGTTCGCTGGAGGACAGTTCGATTTTGGCTTTTTCGGCCGCTTCTTTCAGGCGTTGCAGCGCGAGCGAGTCTTTGGAGAGGTCGATGCCGCTGTCTTTTTTGAATTCGGCGACGAGGTAGTCAATGATGCGCGCGTCGAAGTCTTCCCCGCCGAGGAAGGTGTCGCCGTTGGTGGAGAGTACTTCAAATTGTTGTTCGCCATCGAGGTTGACGGTTTCGATGATGGAGATGTCGAAGGTGCCGCCACCGAGGTCATAGACGGCGATTTTCGCGTCGCGCGCGCCACGGTCCATGCCGTAGGCGAGGGCGGCGGCGGTCGGTTCGTTGATGATGCGCTTGACGTCCAGCCCGGCGATGCGGCCGGCGGCAATTGTCGCCTGACGCTGGCTGTCGTTGAAGTAGGCGGGCACGGTGATGACGGCTTCGCTGATTTTTTCGCCGAGGAAGTCTTCCACGGTTTTTTTCATTTTCATCAGCACGCGCGCAGATACTTCCGGCGGTGCCATTTTTTTGTCCACTGCTTCGACCCAGGCGTCGCCGTTGTCGGCCTTGACGATTTTGTAGGGGACGAGGTTGATGTCTTTCTGCACTTCTTTTTCGTCGAAGCGGCGGCCAATCAGGCGCTTGATGGCGTAGAGGGTGTTTTTCGGGTTGGTGACCGCCTGACGTTTCGCCGGTTGGCCGACCAGCACTTCGCCGTCGTCGGTGAAGGCGACGATGGACGGCGTGGTGCGCGCGCCTTCGGCGTTTTCGATGACGCGCGGCTTGTCGCCGTCCATGATGGATACGCATGAGTTGGTGGTACCGAGGTCAATACCGATGATTTTGGCCATAGTTATAAACTCCAATATTTCAAATTAAAACGTGTGCTGACTGCCTAAGTGGGGTGGCGTGCCAGCTTTTCAAGATTGCGGCGGATTTTTCTGCGAGCCGTCGGCGACGATGACCTGCGCGGCGCGAATCACCCGCCCATTGAGCAGATAGCCTTTCTGTGCGACGTGGAGGATGGTGTTCGCTTCGGCGTCGGGACTGGGAATGGCAGAGAGCGCCTGATGCTGCTCCGGGTCGAGCTTCTCGCCGACAGGATTGATTTCGGTGATGCCGTTCTTTTCCAGAATCTCCAGCAAGAGCTTCAGCGTCATCGCCGAACCCGCGATGAACTGATCCAGCGCCTGCTTGCCTTCCGCCTCGTGCGCCTTCGCCGCATCCAGCCCCAGGGTGAGCGAATCCAGGACCGGCAACAAATCGCGCACCAGCTTCTCGCTGCCAAATTTCAGCGCGCTTTCCTTCTCGCGCTCGAAGCGCTTGCGCAGGTTTTCCTGATCGGCGCGCTCGCGCAGCACCGCGTTTTTCAAATCCGCGACCTGTGCCTGCAACGCCTCGATTTCCGCCTCGCGCTGGTCAAACAGCGGCACCTCGCCGGGCTGCTCCTCCGGCGCACGGTCTGCGGGCGGCTCACCGCCATCCGGCACGTCGTGTATCATCTCGTCGTCAATCATAAAAACCTCTCTGGCATGACAAAAAACAGTTTTTCCGACATGAAGGCGGGCGACAAAAAAATCAAGGCGGCATTGTGAAAAAACTAAAAGAACACGTCCTTGCCCTGCTTTTACTCGCTACCCTCCCCGCCCACGCCCTCACCGTCGAACTCGAACTGGACGGACAAATCGCGGGCGTTTCCGTCAACCACCTGCAACTGCGCGCCGAAAGCGGCGACTACCAACACTGGCACGTGAGCGGCAAACTGCCCGCGACCCGCCTCGCCAATACCCCGCTGAAAAACACCGTCCTTGATGCCCGCCTGCGCCGCGACGGCGACAGCCTCGCCATCGAAGCCCTCGCCCTGCGCAGCCAGCGCGGCAACACCCCGCTGCGCCTCAACGCCGACCGCATCCACCTGCAAAACCTGCTGCGCGGCGAACTCCAGCTTTCACCTGGCGCGACCCTGCGCCTGCAAGCGGGCAAACACACCCTGCAAACCACCTTGAGCGCGGCAAACGGCAGCGCGCATCTCGCCGCCGACCTGCCGCTTGCCCTCATCCAAACCCTGCTGAACGCGCACGGCATCCAGCTTGGTGGCAGCCTGCGCCCCGACCTCACCCTGCGGCAAACCGCCGACGGCCTGCGCATCACCGGCAGCGTCGCCCTCGACGACCTCCGCTACAACAGCGCCGACAGTATGCAGGCGGCAGAGCATCTCCACGGCAGCGCCCGCCTTGACCTGCGGAGCAACGGCAACCGCTGGCAAGGCGAGCTCGCGCTCCACCTCACGCGCGGCGAAATCCTCATCACCCCGTACTACCTGAAAATCGACGGCGCGCCGCTCGACCTCAGCGCCCGCCTCGACTGGCAACCCGGCCGCCTCGCCCTGCGCGACCTCACCCTCGACGACGGCGCCACCCGTGCCGAAGCCGCCCTCGACTGGAACCTCACGCAAAACCGCCTCATCGCGCTCGAACTGCACAACCTGCGCAGCGACGCCGACCACCTCTACCGCCGCTACCTCAAGCCGCTCCTCGGCGACGGCCTCTTTGGCGACGCCGAACTGCGCGGCAGCCTCTACCTGCGCGGCAACTACCGTGACGGCAAAATCGGCGACCTCGCCGCCGTCCTCAACCACATCCACATCAGCGACCGCCAGGGGCGCTACGAACTGCACGACCTCGACGGCCAGGCGGGCAACAACGGCGCGCCGTCACGCATCCACATCGCCAGCGCGCGCTGGCACAAACTGCCGGTGGGCGCGGTGCGGGCGGAGCTGCGCTGGGACGCACGCGGCATCACCCTGCAACAACCGCTGCGCATCCCGCTCTTGGACGGCGGCATCACCATCAGCCGCCTTGAACCGCACGGCGACCACTACAAACTGAGCGCGCACATCGACCCCATCAGCCTCACCCACCTCGGCGACGCGCTCGACACCGTGCGCTTTCGCGGCCTGATTAGCGGCACCCTGCCCGACATCCGCCTCTCGCGCGACGGCCTGCAACTGCGCCAGCCGGTAAACGTCGCCGTCTTTGACGGCAACGTACAAATCGAACGCCTGCACATCAGCCGCTTTTTCAGCGACGCGCCGCTCGCCGTCTTCAACCTGCGCCTCTCGCGCCTCGACCTGCAACAACTGACCAACGCCTTCGGCATCGGCGAAATCGAAGGGCGTATCGAAGGCAGCGCCGAAGACATCATCCTCACCAACTGGCGGCCGCAACACTTCCGCGCCCGCCTGCACACGCCCGCGCACAACCCCGGACGGCGGCGCATCAGCCACGAAGCCGTGGCCTACCTCTCGCGCGTCGGCGATGGCGGCAGCAACCTCATGGTCAACCAGTTCATCCGCGTGCTGAACCGCTTCCCCTACGACAAACTCGGCTTCAGCGGCGAACTCGCGAACGGCGTGTTGAAACTCGATGGCATCGCCCCCGCCGCCGACGGACAAAACGGCTACTACCTCGTCAAAGGCCGCGGCGTGCCGCATCTGGACATCATCGGCCACACCCGCGAAATCGACTGGGCAGAACTGCTCAACCGCCTGAAAAGCGCGACGGAAAGCGAAGGCGCACAAGTGGAAAGCAAGCTGGGGCGATAGGGATGCGTTTGCTGTCCGCGCTATGCGACCGTATTACAAACGGATGGCGGGCACGCCCTGGCGTGCAGGGTGTCTGCAAACGGATTCGTTGGATGTGTGGCGGCGGAGCCGACTCGCGCGCGGGAATGTTGGCATCGGGAAGCGCGTGCGTGCCTGCGCCACGCACCCTACGCATAGAATCCGCCATAGGGTGCGCCTCGGCGCACCCTCCGGATAATGGCGACGATTTTGCGGCGACGGCGGCGTGCCTTGTACAGAACTTTGTGCGTATCGCTATATAGCCATCCACCGAAAGTTTCAGACAAGGCGCGTCGCCGAAGACAGTACGCGGTTGTACGGCGCGGGTTTCCCTAAAAAATGGCTCCGCCATTTTTTAGGGTGCCCGGTCAGGCGGCGCAACACCGTATGAGGCTTTCGGTGGATGGCTATAAAAAAGGAGCGGTTAGACGCTTGTGTCATAACCGCTCGCAGCAATCGTCGGGCGGTTATGGACTTCGCCTCACCGCCCCGGACGGGTCGTTTTACACCACCAGGTTCACCAGCTTGCCACGGACGACGATGCTTTTTTTCGGTGTTTTGCCGTCGCAGTGGCGTTGTACGTCGGGGTGGGCAAGCGCGGTTTTGATAATGTCGTCGTCGCTCGTGTCAGCCGCGATTTCGATTTCGGCGCGGCGTTTGCCGTTGATTTGCACGACCAGGGTGATGGTGTCGCGGGTGAGTGCTTGCGGGTCGGGCTCGGGGATGGCGGTATCGAGGATGTTGCCGGCGTAGCCGAGTGCGTCCCACAAGGCAGCAGCGATGTGCGGCGTGATGGGCGCGAGGATGAGCAGCAGGATGCGCAGGCCTTCGCTGCGCAGGCGTTTTTCTGCGGGCGCGATGTCGCCGAGGGTGTTGAGGATTTTCATCGCTGACGACACCACGGTGTTGTACTGGTTGCGCTCGTAGTCGAATTGCGCCGAGCGCAGTTGTTCGTGGATGGCGTGGCGCAGGGTTTTGTGTTTGGCGTCAAGCGCGGCGTGGTCAACCGGGGCGGGGTCGAGCTGGTCGCGCTGTTCGTGGGCGTAGGCCCAGAGGCGTTTCAGGTATTTGTGCGCGCCTTCGACGCCGCTTTCCGACCATTCGAGGGTGGATTCGGGCGGCGCGGTGAACATGGTGTAGAGGCGGGCGGTGTCGGCGCCGTATTTTTTGACGAGCGCTTCGGGGTCCACGCCGTTGTTTTTGGATTTGGACATTTTTTCCATGCCACCGTATTGCACCGGCTGGCCGTCGGCGATGAGGGTGCCGCCGGTAATGCGGCCCTTGTCGTCGGTAATCGGTTCGATGTCTGCCGGGTTGTACCAGGTTTTTTTGCCTGCCGCGTCTTCGCGGTACCAGGTGGCGGCCAGCACCATGCCTTGTGTCAGCAGGCGTTTGAAGGGTTCGCTCACTTTGACGATGTCTTCGTCGCGCATCAGTTTGGTGAAGAAGCGGGCGTAGAGCAGGTGCAATATGGCGTGTTCGATGCCGCCGATGTATTGATCGACGTCCTGCCAGTAGGCGGCGTCTTCCGGGGCGACCATGCCGCCGCTGTAGTCGGGCGACATATAGCGGAAGAAGTACCAGCTCGATTCGACGAAGGTGTCCATGGTGTCGGTTTCGCGGCGGGCGGGGCGGCCTTGCGCGTCTGTCGTCTCGTAGTATTCGGGCAGTTTGGCGAGCGGTGAGCCGCTACCGTCGGGGATGATGTTTTCCGGCAGGACGACGGGCAGGTCGGCATCGGCGACGGGCAGGTCGCGGCCATCGGCGTCGTGGATGACCGGGATGGGACAACCCCAGTAGCGCTGGCGGCTGATGCCCCAGTCGCGCAGGCGGTATTGGGTTTTTTCTTCGCCGGCGCCGAGGGCTTGCAGTTTTTTGCCGATGGCATCGAAGGCGGCGGGGTAGTCGAGGCCGTCGCAGTCGCCGCTGTTTATCAGGCGGGTGTTTTCTTTGGCGGCGTACCATTCGTGCCATTGTGCGCTGTCGTAGCTTTCGCCATCGCGGGCGACGACCTGACGGATGGGCAGACTGTATTTGTGGGCGAACTCGAAGTCGCGTTCGTCATGCGCGGGTACGGCCATCACCGCGCCGTCGCCGTAGCCCCAGAGGACGTAGTTGGCGACCCACACTTCCAGCGCCTCGCCATTGACGGGGTTGGTGACGTAGCGCCCGGTCGGCATCCCTTTTTTTTCCATCGTTGCCACGTCGGCTTCGGCGACGGAGCCTGCCTTACATTCATTGATGAAGGCGGCAAAGGTGGGATTGTCGGCAGCGGCGGCGGTCGCCAGCGGGTGTTCGGCGGCAACTGCCAAATAGGTCGCGCCATAGAGGGTATCGGGGCGGGTGGTGAAGACTTGCACAACGTGTTGTTCTGCGGTGAGGCCGTCGCGGCTGTCGTCGCGCAGGGCGAAACGCACGGTCATGCCGCGCGATTTGCCAATCCAGTTGCGTTGCATGGTTTTGACGCGCTCCGGCCAGCCGTCGAGGGTGTCCAAATCGCGCAGCAGTTCTTCGGCGTAGTCGGTGATGCGGAAGTAGTACATCGGGATGTCGCGCTTTTCCACCAGCGCGCCGCTGCGCCAGCCGCGTCCGTCGATGACTTGTTCGTTGGCAAGCACGGTGTGATCCACCGGGTCCCAGTTCACCGTGCCGTTTTTGCGGTATATCAGCCCTTTTTCAAAGAGACGGGTGAACAGCCACTGCTCCCAGCGGTAGTAATCGGGCTTGCAGGTGGCGAGTTCGCGCGACCAGTCGATGGCGAAACCGAGCGATTTGAGCTGGTTTTTCATGTAGTCGATGTTGCTGTAGGTCCAGGCGGCGGGCGCGACCTGGTGGTTCATCGCCGCGTTTTCGGCGGGCATACCGAAGGCGTCCCAGCCCATCGGTTGCAGCACGTTTTTGCCGCGCATCCGCTGGTAGCGGGCGATGACGTCGCCAATGGTGTAGTTGCGGACGTGCCCCATGTGCAGGCGGCCGGAAGGGTAGGGGAACATCGACAGGCAGTAGAATTTTTCGCGCGCGGGGTCGGTCACGGCGCGGAAGGTCTGGTTTTCTTCCCAGGATTTCTGGATGGCGGCTTCGAGGGTTTGCGGTTGGTAATGCGCTTGCATGGGGGTTCCTGAAAGGGTGTTAAGAGGCGGGCAATGATACACCAAGGCGCTTATGCAAAACGGTTATGACCCCATGCAAACTTGCCATTGGGCAGGCGCGGCGCGATGCCCTACCATGCCGCCTTCACCCAATCTGGAGCATCATCATGAAAAAAATCCTGCTAACCGCGCTGTTGGCGCTTGCCCTGCCCGTTGTCGCCGCCGAAAAAGAGCTGCTCAACGCCTCCTACGACATCGCGCGCGAGCTGTTCGCCCGCTACAACGCCCTCTATGAAAAAGAACACCCCGACGCGCCCAAGGTCAAGCAATCCCATGCCGGTTCCTCCAAACAGGCGACCGCCATCCTGCAAGGGCTGAAAGCGGACGTCGTCACCTTCAACCAGGTCACAGACGTCAATATCCTCGCCGCCAAGGGCAAACTGCTGCCGGAAGACTGGCGCACCCGCCTGCCCCATAACAGCTCGCCGTATTACTCCACCACCGCCTTCCTCGTGCGCAAGGGCAATCCGAAGCACATCGAAAACTGGGGCGATTTGGCTAAAGAAGGCGTCAGCATCGTCTTCCCCAACCCGAAAACCAGCGGCAACGGGCGCTACACCTACCTCGGTGCGCTCGGCTACGCGCAGGACACCTTCAAAACCGAAGCCGAACAGCACGCTTTCCTCAAAGACTTCCTCGCGCACGTCGCCGTCTTTGACACCGGCGGCCGCGGCGCGACCACCAGCTTCGTTGAGCGCAAAATCGGCGACGTGCTCATTACCTTTGAATCCGAAGTGAACGGCATCCGTCAGGAATACGGCGCGGACGACTACGAAGTGGTGGTGCCGAAAGTCTCCATCCTCTCCGAGTTCCCGGTGGCGTGGCTGGACAAAAACACCGAAGCCAAAGGCACCACCGACGCCGCCAAAGCCTACCTGCAATACCTCTACAGCGAACCGGCGCAACGCCTGCTCGCCGAAAACTACTACCGCGTGCGCGACGAAAAAGTGCAGGCCGAATACAAGGAGCGCTTCCCCGACGTGCAACTGAAAACGGTGGAAGACATCGGCGGCTCGTGGGAAAAAGTGATGAAAGAACACTTCGCCAACGGCGGGTTATTGGATCAGTTGCAGAAGCGCTAAGGCGGGTTTACGGCGAATTGTCAAACCAAGTGCAACACTTCATTAAAATACACTTCATAAG
>NZ_CALJAH010000441.1 GCF_938028185.1 uncultured Cardiobacterium sp.
GGTAAACAGGCCTTAACCAAACCTGCGAATGAAATCATCATGTTATGGCCAATTGCAAACAGCGCCTAACCCAACCTACGAATTTGTCGCGGTGCCAGTTCGCAAAACTGCAAACGCCCGTCGCTCCGATTTCTCTTCCTGGGGGAGGGGCAATTCGACGCAGCAATTCAAATTTATGTGGATAACCGGAATTTTGAACAGACTCTTGGAGACAGTTTGTAAAGAAGTCTATTGATTGCTGCGGGCGGTTACGACGCAAGCGTCTAACCGCCCCTACAGTTTGATTTTAGGATGGGTATCAGCGACCCGCTGCGGTGACAAAACGGTATTGTTCAGCGCCGCGTCAAGCGCATCCTATTAACGGATGCCATGCCTTCCGCCGCATTGAATGGCATTGTATAAAATAATCCCGCCGAATGGCGGGATTATTTTTAGGGAGCTTTATCAAGCATTATTGCCGGATAGCGCCAAAGACGGCTTCATTGCCATCACTTTTATTTATATTGTCTTTTCTATACAAGTTGCCAACAATCTCTTCAGCATTAGGGCCAGCAAAGATACCTGTCATACTTCCTTTTACTTCACTACCATGAACCTCTGAAGTTAAGTCAGCACCAATATTGCTATAAAACCCGGGAAAAAGAGTATCCGTCGAACGTCCATCAACTTTCATGGTTTCTTTATTGAATAAAGAAACATTCTCTACTTTTCCTTTAATATCTCTTGTGGAAAAATCTACATTTAACGAGATGTTGCCATCTATCGCGCCGCGATACATTACCGGGCCATTGAAAGTTGCCACACCTGATACCGGAATTTTATCTGGGTGTGTAAACTGGCCAAGATAAAATACATCGTCGTAATTATTGACGAGACGCTTGTAATTGCCAAAGGTAGCATAGGACATATTGTAGTAATCCACTACACCACCGCCGGGCGTTTTGGCCTGATGCAAGCCGCTACCACCACTAAAGTAGTAAGCCTTAAGATTAGCATCTTCGGGAAGGCGAACACCACGGATATGTGTATTTTCTGAATATTGACGGAAAGCATCCCCTTTTGTTTGCATCACTTTAAATCCATCTATCCGTCGCCATCCTTCTACTCCTGACGGTTTTTGGTTATCCGTAACATTTGGCATCTGATTGTTGGTATTGGGGATGGATGTCCCAGGATTATTCGGGATGGGTTTATCGGCAGGACTGTCATCACCGCCACCACCACCACACGCGGTGAGCGCACAGGCACAACAGATGCTTATAGCCAATGGCTTCCAATTCATTTCACGGTTCATAGTAATTTCCTCATTCAAGAACGTTTGGTGAATTGCCCCTTTGGGCAAAGGCATCATAATAAAATAGACTTTGAAAAACAAACCGGATTGCGCCCAGAGTGTGTTTGCAATTGAAGTCTCCCTCTTCGCCAAGCGGGAAGAGGACGAAATATCGTATAGCGCCCGCATTCAAAGCGACGCAAAGAGTTTCTGATTGTGCCGTGCTTGTATCACCGCGTCGCCATTATATTGCTACGCTTCTGTCCTTTTCTGCAAATTGCAGCGGCTGAATTAGCTCCAGCCGTTTGATGCCTTCGGCGTTTAATACCAACCGCACCAGTTCACTCGCCACTTGTCCGGCAAAAGTAATACGGCGAATCATGTAAACGTGATAGAGGCGCTCGCCTGTCACCACCGCATCGTCCTCATCGGCAACCGGCAAATGCTCAAATAAATGATCTATCTGGCGGAGAAAGCCGGAGACATTGAAACGGGTAATATCGACAATGGCATATTGTGTGCGCTCAAATAATTCCGGCTGGTTATGCAATGCGACTTCCTTGCGATAGAGAAATATATCTTCGGCGCGGCGGTCATTTAATAATTTCAGCCAATGCGCCTGTTCGCGCAGCGCGCGGATTTCCGGCGGCAATTTTTCCGGTTGGACAAAGCGGAAGGATTCGCGGCAACTGCCCACTTCCAGATGTTCGCCACGAAAGATACGCAAACGCCGGTCGGGAATCCATTCACGGAAACAGGACAACAGCCATTCGCGCCCGATTTCTTTAATCCTGTCCTTGAAGATATAGGCGACGACCAGCGCCATAAACAAATTGTTGCTTAAGGCGCCGTAGCGTCCCTGCCAGAAAAAGGCGACGAATGTCGCAAAAATCATCGCTATCGCCGCCGCAATGGCATAAATGGAATGCAGCAGCAGAGGATTGCCCTTGCGCCGCCGCACATCAAGGAATAAATAGCGGCTGATGTATTTGCGCAGAATGCTCCAGCGGTAAAGCACGTCTTCGTTATTGCCGTCATGCGCCGGAATGCTGTCCGGGAAACGGGTGCGGCAATAGGCCATTTCCGTTTGCCACAGCGCATGAATCGCCGCCGTCTGCGGGATGCCGTCAATCAAGACCAGGCGGCGCAAATAATGCAGCGTCGTTAGCGAGATATATTCATCGCAATAGGCAAAGGCCTGCGAGGCAAATACGGCCTCATGCGCCGCCGTCAATGTTTCCAGCGCGCGCCAGGCGGTCAATACGTCATGGATTTCTGCCAGCAATTCGCCAATGGCTGCCGCATCGCGTTTTTTGGGGTCGCGCTCCAGCCATTTTATTGCCAGCCGCAATGCCCGCTTGTAGGTGAGCGCATAACGTTTCAGCACGTTTTCGTAACGCTCCACTTCATTTTTATCCGGCTTGTCGGCGAGAAAGGCGGCGAGTTCCGCCAGCATTTCTTCCGGCTCCAGTAATTGCGCCAGTTTGCGTGTCGGCGGGCGCAGGCGGATATAGTTTTTCAGGTTTTGCTGGAAGGTTTTGGGCGAATAGATGTCGGGGCTGACCTGCAAGGCGGCGGGCAAAAAGAACCAGGTTTCGATGCGGTAGCGGATGTCATGCGCGCGGCGGTCGAAGGAGACTTTTTGTTTGATTTCGAGCTGGAAGCGCCCGTGCGCCTTGACGGATTCTTTAATCATGGTTTTTCCAAAGCCGGTACGGATGCCGCACCAAATTGGCATTGTAATAGCGTGGGTCATCGGAGACTTCCGTGCCAATCCATGCTGGTTTGGCAAATGTCTGGCTTTTGTCGGCAAGCTCAATTTCGGCAATAATCAGCCCGGCATTGTCGCCGAGAAATTCGTCAATTTCCCATTGCATGCCGGCATGGGGAATGGTGTAGCGGATTTTTTCAATCAGTGGCCGTTCGGCGAGGGTGTCCAGCATTTGTACTGCGTCGGCAAGGGGAATGGCGTATTCGTATTCGGCGCGGCTGATGCCGACGGTCAGGCCTTTTATGGTGAGAAAGGCTTTGTCGTTAATGGTGCGAACGCGCACGGTGCGTTCTTTGGCGCTATTCAGATAGCCCTGGCGGTAATGGGTGCCCTGTGCCAACGCGCGCCAGGCTTCGCCAATGACGAGGAATTTGCGCTCGATTTCTTTTGCCATGGTTTTCTCTGGTTATGGGAAGATTCCGGATTGTGGCACGTGCGCGGGCGGAAGGGAAATTCGGCGTAGCAATCCGAATTTATGTGGATAATCGGGATTTTGAACAGGTTCTAAGGCGTGAAGTTCCGCGCCGCGACGGCTTGTCGCCGAATGCAAAAACGGGAAA
>NZ_CALJAH010000442.1 GCF_938028185.1 uncultured Cardiobacterium sp.
GATTGATAAACCCCACCCCAGCCCTCCCCCACAGGGGGAGGGAGCCGTTCGGCGGCAGCCGCATTAACCGTTACCGGAATTTATAGTCATCCACCGAAAGCCCCATAACTGTGTTGCGTCGCCTGACCGGGCACCCTAAAAAAATGGCGAAACCATTTTGCGCCGTACAACCGCGTAAGTCTTCAGCGGTGCGCCTTGTACAGAACTTTGAGTGTATCGCTATAGCTCCGCTGCGCGTAGGGTGTGTGCCGCAGGCACGCACGCGGTTGCCGATGCAAAATCCCCCGCGTGCGTGTCGGCTGCGCCGCCACACACCCTACACACAGAATCCGCCATAGGGTGCGCCTCGGCGCACCATCCGGGTGATGGCGACGATTTTGCGGCTATAGTGATGCGCCTTGTCTGAAACTTCGGTGGATGGCTATAAAAAAACCGCCGTTACGGCGGTTTTTGCTTTTTTCACAGATGCCGGTTCAGCCGTTTTTCGATGTGGCGGAAGAGGGCGACGATGCACAGGGTGATGGCAAGGTAGACGCCAGCGGCGATGAGGAAGGGCTGGAAGGGTTCGTAGGTTTTGGTAAAGAGGGTATTGGCGACGCCGGTAATGTCGAGCAGGGTCGCGGTGCTGGCAATCGCCGAGCCGTGCAGCATGAAGATGATTTCGTTGCCGTAGGCGGGCAGTGCGCGGCGCAGGGCGCCCGGCAGGATGATGCGGGTGCGGATTTGGTTGCGGCTCATGCCGAGGGATTTGGCGGCTTCGATTTCGCCGCGCGGGGTAGTCTCAATCGCGCCGCGCACGATTTCGGCGGTGTAGGCGGCGGTGTTCAATATGAAGGAGAGCATGACCCACGGCCAGGCCTGACGCATGAGCGGCCACAGGGCAAGCTCGCGCACGCCGGGGATGCGGCCGATAACGAGGCCGATGCCGTAGTAGAAGACGTAAAGCTGCACAAGCATCGGGGTGCCGCGAAAGATGTAGCTGAAGATGTGGACGGGCAGTTTCCAGATGATTGAGCAGCGCGCGGCGAGCAGGACGCCGCAGGGGATAGCGATGGTAAGGCCGATGGCGAGCGAGAGGCCGACCAGCCACAGGGTCTGCCACAGCCCGCCGAGCCACATGAGGAGTTGGGTGTTGTCCATTTATTGTCCTTGTACTTCAAAGCCCACGGAGTAGCGCCGCCGCAGCCACCAGAGGATGGCGATGGAGAGTGTGGTGAGGAGGAGGAAGTAGCCCGCCATGGCGCCGTAGAACCAGAAGCCGGCGTAGAGGTCTTTTTTTTGGGCGGTGCGCGCGGCAGCGTTGGCGATGCGCACGATGTCTTGCAGGCCGATGATAGAGACGAGCGCGGTATTTTTCATCAGCACCAGCCAGTTGTTGCCGAGGGACGGCAGGGAATAGCGCAGCATTTGTGGCCAGGAGATACGCCAGAAGATGGTACGACGCGGGAAGCCGTAGGCGCGCGCGGCTTCGATTTGCCCTTTGGGAATGGCAAGGAAGCCGCCCCGGAAGGATTCGGCCATGTAGGCACCCATGACGAAGCCGATGACGAAGATGCCGGTGTAGAGCGGGTCGATATCGATATGCGACCAGCCGAGGCGGGTGGTGAGTGCGTTCAGCAGGTATTGGCCGCCGTAGTAGATGAGGAAGAGCTGGATGAGGTCGGGCACGCCGCGCACGAGGGTGGTGTAGGCGATAGCGGGCAGGCGCAGCCACGGGTTTTTGTGCATGCTGCCGAGGCAGGCGAGGATGCCGAAGATGAGCGAGACGAGGAGGCCGGAGAGGGCGAGCTCAAGGGTGACAAGCGCACCCTTGAGCAGTTGCTCTTTGTATTCAAGCAGGATGGTGTAGCCGTGCATGGTTATTTCGCCGTGCCGCCGGAGATGTCGTACTTGAAGTATTTGTCGTTTACTTTTTTGTACACACCGTTTTCTTTGATGGCTTTGAGTGCGGCGTTCAGGTCTTCGCGCAGTTTGTCGTCTTCTTTGCGCACGGCAATGGAGATACCTTCACCGAAGTAGGTTTTGTCGTTCACTTCCGTGCCCGCCTGTTCGAAGTCTTTGCCGGCTTCGCGTTGCAGGAAGCCGTCTTCCATCACGATTTTGTCGGCAAAAAGCAGGTCAACGCGTCCGGCGACGGCATCAAGGTTGGCTTCTTCTTGCGAGGTGTAGCGCTGGATATTGGCGTCGGGGAATTTGTCGGTGACGTAGTTGTCGAAGATGGAGGCGCGCAAGACGCCGATGACTTTGCCCTTGACGCCTTCCGGGGTCGGCTCGATGTTGCTACCTTTGGCGCGGACGAAGAGACCGGGGTTCGCGTAATACGGATCGGTGAAGGAGACGCTTTCGCGACGTTTGGGGGTGTCGTTCATGGAGGTGACGAGGGCGTCAACTTTTTTGCCTTTCAGCGCCGGGATCAGGCTTTCCCAGTCCATTTGTTCGTAACGGCATTCGCGCTTCATCTGGGCGCAGAGGGCGAGGCCGATGTCAATGTCGAAACCGATCATTTTGCCGTCGCTGCCGGTTTCGGAGAATGGCGGGTAGGTGCCGTTGGTGGCGAGGATGAGGACGTCCTCGGCGGCAAGGATCGGGGCGGTGAAGGCTACCGCGAGGGCAAGGGTCAGGATTTTTTTCATGGGTCCACCTTTGTGGTTGCGGGTTGGCGGGTTGGGGCGGTTTATTTCGCTGTCCCGCCGGAGATGTCGTACTTGAAGTATTTGTCGTTCACTTTTTTGTATTCGCCATTTTCTTTGATGGCTTTGAGTGCGGTATTCAGGTCTTCGCGCAGTTTGTCGTCGTCTTTGCGTACGCCGATGGAGATGCCCGCGCCGAAGTATTTTTTGTCGTCCACGTCGGCGCCTGCCTGTTCGAACTCTTTACCTTCGTCGCGTTGCAGGAAGCCGTCTTCCATCACGATTTTGTCGGCGAAGAGCAGGTCAACACGTCCGGCCAGGGCGTCCTGGTTGGCGTCTTCTTGCGAGGTGTAGCGCTGGATGTTGGCATCAGGGAAGTTGTCGGTGACGTAGGTGTCGAAGATGGAGGCGCGCAGTACGCCTACGGTTTTGCCTTTCACACCTGCCGGGGTCGGCTCAATGCTGCTGCCTTTGGCGCGGACGAAGATGCCGGGGTTGCTGTAATACGGGTCGGTGAAAGAGATGCTTTCGCGGCGTTCCGGGGTGTCGTTCATGGAGGCGACGATGGCGTCGATTTTGTGCGTTTTCAGCGCCGGAATCAGGCCTTCCCAGTCCATTTGTTCGTAGCGGCATTCGCGCTTCATTTGGGCACAGAGGGCGAGGCCGATGTCAATGTCAAAGCCGGTCATTTTGCCGTCGCTGCCGGTTTCGGAGAATGGCGGATAGGTGCCATCGGTGGAGAAGACCAGGACGTCGTCAGCGGCGAAGGCCGGAGCGGCGAAAGCAGCAGTGAGGGCGAGAGCTAGGATTTTTTTCATGTTTGCACCTTGATGTCTGTGGGATAAAAGGGAAAGGCGTTATTTGGCGGTACCGCCGGAGACGTCGTACTTGAAGTATTTGTCGTTCACTTTTTTGTACTCGCCGTTGGCGCGGATAGCTTTGAGCGCGGCGTTCAGGTCTTCGCGCAGTTTGCCGTCTTCTTTGCGCACGGCGATGGAGATGCCTTCGCCAAAGTATTTTTTGTCGTTTTCTTCGGGGCCGACGGCTTCGAAGTCTTTGCCTTCGTCGCGTTGCAGGAAGCCTTCTTCCATCACGACTTTATCGGCGAAGAGCAGGTCAACGCGTCCGGCGACGGCATCAAGGTTGGCTTCTTCCTGCCCGGTATAGCGCAGGATATTCGCTTCGGGGAATTTATCGGTGACGTAGTTGTCGAAGATGGAAGCGCGCAAGACACCGACGTTTTTGCCCTTTACGCCCTCTGGAGTTGGCTCAATACTGCTGCCTTTGGCGCGGACAAATAGGCCGGGGTTGGTGTAATACGGGTCGGTGAAGGCGACGCTTTCGCGGCGTTCCGGGGTGTCGTTCATGGAGGCGACGATGGCGTCGATTTTGTTGGTTTTCAGCGCCGGAATCAGGCCTTCCCAGTCGATTTGCTCGAAGCGGCATTCGCGCTTCATTTCTGCACAGAGGGCGAGGCCAATGTCGATATCGAAGCCGGTCATTTTCCCGTCTTTGATTTCGGAAAAGGGCGGGTAAGTGCCTTCAGCAGCGAGGATGAGGACATCACCAGCGGCGAACGTTTGGGCGGTAAAGCCTGCTGCGAGAGCAAGGACGAGTGTTTTTTTCATAATGTATCCCCTTTTGGAAGTTCAGCCTTTAAGGCTGTTGGACAAGAATTGGCGAACCCGTTCAGAATCGCTGTGGAAAAACAGCTTTTCCGGTCGCCCTTCCTCTTCAATCTGCCCCTGATGCAAAAACATCACATGGGTGGACACCTCGCGGGCGAACCCCATCTCGTGCGTGACCACGACCATTGTTCGCCCCTCGGCGGCCAGCTCCTGCATCAGCCGCAGCACATCGCCGACCAGTTCCGGGTCAAGCGCCGAAGTCGGTTCATCAAACAGCAAGGCGTCGGGCTCCATCGCCAGCGCGCGGGCAATCGCCACCCGCTGCTGCTGCCCGCCGGAAAGCTGGTTTGGATAATAATCGCGCCGCTCATACAGCCCGACCTTGTGCAACAGCGCCGCCGCGCGTTCCATCGCCTCGGCCTTCGGCACCTTCAGCACCTGGGTCGGCGCCTCAATCAGGTTCTGCATCACGCTCATGTGTTGCCACAAATTGAAATTCTGGAACACCATCGACAATTTCGAGCGCACCCGCTGAATCTGGCGCAGACTGCCTGCCTCGCGGCGACCGTGGCGCTTCTCCTTGATTTGCACCACCTCACCGGCAACGCGCACCTCGCCCCGGTCAGGCATCTCCAGAAAATTCAGGCAACGCAAAAAAGTACTCTTGCCCGAACCGGACGAGCCGAGAATCGAGACCACATCGCCCTTGTGCGCGGTCAGGGAAATCCCTTTCAACACCTCGACATCGCCAAAGGACTTATGAATATCAACCGCTTGCAGCGCAGGAACAGCATCCACCGGAAACTCCCAAAAAGAAAGAAGGCAATTCTACACCAGCGCCCACGCGGCGCGATGACAAAATCGGCGCCATGCCACCACCGCAACGGGTTGCGCCGCCCTGCCCTACCCTGCCGTCATTACTTTCAGGGTAGCGGGGGAGGGAGTGTTTCGGCAGATGTTTTGGGCAATGGTTGCCCCACCCTGCCCTCTCCCACAGGGGGAGGGACTTTCGTTTATTGCCGTGGCACGGGCACGGTTTGCAGCAGTTGTGCCAGCAGGCTGTCGGTGCTGATGTCGTCGATTTCGGCTTCTGCCGAGCGCTGTACGCGGTGGCGCAGGACGGCAGGGGCGAGTGCCTTGATGTCTTCGGGGATGACGTAGCCGCGTTTTTGCAGCACGGCGCGGGCGCGGGCGGTGACGAGCAGGGCGATGCCCGCGCGTGGCCCGGCGCCTGCGGAGAATTGCGGCATGGCGCGGGTTTTGCGCACCAGCGCCAGCGCGTAGTCAATGATGCGTTCGTCCACTTGTACTTCCAGCAGCGCTTTTTGCAGGGCAGGCAGGGCGGCGGCGTCCAGCAGCGGGCTGATGGCGCTGGTGTTGTTGGCGAGCGGGGTGTCAAAGCCAAGCAGGCGGGCAAGCAGCGCTTTTTCTTGCGCTTCTGCGGGGTAGTCGATGCGGCTGTTGAGGAGGAAGCGGTCAAGCTGCGCTTCGGGCAGGTGGTAGGTGCCTTCTTGTTCAAAGGGGTTTTGGGTGGCGAGTACCATGAAGGGCGCGGCGAGCGGCAGGGTTTTGCCTTCGATGGTGACTTGCCGCTCTTGCATGACTTCGAGCAGCGCCGCCTGGGTTTTGGCCGGGGCGCGGTTGATTTCGTCGGCGAGCAGCAGGTTGGTGAAGACCGGGCCGCGGCGGAATTTGAAACGGCTTTCGCCGGGGTCGTAAATCATGCTGCCGGTGATGTCGGCGGGCAGCAGGTCGGGGGTGAACTGGATGCGCTGGAACTGGCCGTTGATGGCTTTGGCAAGGCTTTCGACGAGCAGGGTTTTGCCCAGTCCCGGCACGCCTTCGATGAGGACGTGGCCGCCGCAGAGCAGCGCAATCAGCGCTTCTTCGACGACTTGTTCCTGGCCGATGATGACGCGCTGTACGGCTTCGCGCAGGGCGGCTCCGGTGGCGCAGAGTTCTTCCAGGGCTGCATTCACATTGTGCTCCTTAGCCGCGCGATGGCGGTCATGTATGCGGTAAATTCGGGTTCGTCCGACGGCACTTGTGCCGTCAGCAGGGTTTCGATGGTGGCGGCGCTGATGCCGCTTTTGTCGGCAAGGTCGGCCAGTTGTGCCGCGCGGTCGGGGTAGTGGTGTTGTCCGGCAGCGAGGTCGGCGGCAAGGCGCATTTGCACTTGTTCGCCGAGGAAGGTGTAGCCGTCGCGGTTGTCCGCCCAGTAGCCGCCTGCCGCGCGGAGGTGACGGGCGATGTCGCGCGCCGCACCCGCCGGGGGCAATAGCAATGTGCCGAAGCGCCGCCCGTGGTAGTAGAGCAACGCGATGAGGGCGAGGGCGGCGGTCGCCAGCAGCGGCCACCAACGCGCGCCCGGCCAGTGCCACGGCGGGCGTTCGCCGGGCAGGCCGCCTTGTATCAGCAGCGCCTGTTTGTGGTGTTGCAGTAGGTCGTGCAGGTAGGCGGCGTTGTCACCCTGCGCCAGCGGTACCGGGGCGTCTTTGGCGGTCTGGCCGGGGTAGGCGAAGGCGGCGCGGTTCGCCCACAGGCCGAAGTCGTGGCCGAGGGCGACGACGCGGCCACGGCCCACGGTGATCTCCAACGCCACGGTGTTGCCGTCCGCATCTTTGTGTGTGGTGGCGGTGCCGTTGTAGTCAATGCGGCGCGCGACCGGGGCGATGATGTGCAGGGCGCTGCCGTCGCGCGTGCGCCAGGTGAAGCCGTCGCTTTTTTCTTCCAGCGTCTGCCATGTCAGGCCGAAGGCTTTGCCCGCCGCATGACCGCTTTCCAGCACCAGCAGGCCGCCCGCCTCCACCCATTCGCGCAGGCGGGTTTGTTGGGATTTTGGCAAATCCGCGCCGTTGTTTTCCAGCAGCAGCGCGTCTTTGTCTGGCGGGGGGAAGGCGCCACGCGGGCGGTCGGCCAGTTCCAGTTCGGTACCGCGTTCGCGCAGGAAGTCTTGTGCCAGCGCGTAGGGGCGGTGTGCCGCCGTACCCGGCCAGCCGCGCCAGACTTGTTCCCGCGTGCCGCTGCCATCGTGTTTGGGCAGGAGGGTTGCCAGCGACAGCAGCACGACGACCAGCGCGGCTGCGATGATTCCGGCGCGCGGTTTCATACGCCCTGCCACAGCGCCAGATAGCGCTCAATCACGCTGCGTACTGCTTCGCGCGCCAGCGTCTCGTGGCCGTAAACGCCGCGTTGCCACAGCGCGAACAGCTCGCGCAGGAATTGTTGCTGCGCGGCGGGAAGCCCCGGCTGCGCGCGTTGCAGGTATTCGCTTTCGCTCTCGCCACGGATGAAGGCGGGCAGGCGGTGCCGTTCGGGCGCGGCGACCAGACGCGCGTAGAGGACGGCGAGCGCGGCAATCATGTTGCCGGAATGCCATTGTTCCAGCGCGGCATCGCGCGGCGGTGCCTTGCCGTCGTGCCAGACGTGCAAATCGGCAGTGTCGCCTGCCGCCGCTTTCGCCTGTTTCCGCCTGCCGCCGCCGCTGTAGGGGGCGATGATGACAAACAGCCACGCCGCGAGCGCCAGCGCCCCGCCAATGAGGAGGATGCGCGACAGTTCGCCGAAGCCGCTACTGCGCGGCAGATGACCCGACCAGCTTCCACCACCATTGCCATTACCGCCGCCGGAAGCCGCACGCCGGGGGACGACGCGCATTTCATACGGTCCCTGCTGCGCGTCATTGACCCGCGCCTCCCCCCAAGCCTTGTCCGCCTGCGCGTCCACCGCCTGCGCCGGGGGCGCGTGCAGCACGGCAAACGCCAGCCCGGCGGCGAGCAACAGCGCGGGCAACCGTGCCGCCAGCGCCTGCAAATCCAGCGCCAGCGCCCAGCCCTCGCTGATAATGCGGCGGTTCAGATAAAACATGAAACCGCAGGCGACATAGAGCAGCGTCGTCAGCGCTGCCAGCGGAAAATACAGCACGGCGAGACTGGCATAGAGCCAGTAGGCCGCTTCATGAAAGGCGGCGTAGTCCTGCACATACAGCGACCAGTCAATCTCAAACGGCGGCAACACATACAACATGGCGAGCAGCCACACCGCCTCCAGCAACATCAGCAAAAACAGCAGCCCGTTACTTGCGCCGCTGCCGCGGAAAAAACGCAGCCGCTCGCGGTAGGCGCGACCATCGACCTCCTCCAGCAGGCGCAGCGCATGACGCACCGGCGCCATTGCCCGCGCGAAACGCAGCAGCGTCAATTCGGCAACGATGCCGGGGGCAAAGGCAGATTTCTGCTCGCGCCAAAAATCCGCCTCCTCATGAAAAACCAGACGGCTCAGGCGCACGAGCGGCGGGCGCTCATACAGCGGCTTCAGCCACCACACCACCACAATCGCCCACAGCGGATCGCCGCTCACCGCCCACACCACGAGCGCGAGCACAACCGCCACGCACCACAGCGGCAACAGCGTGCGCAGCAGGCTGAAACCATACAGCCGCGCCACCATAAAACCGAGATTGAGCGCCTCCTTCGGCGTGCGGGCACGCACCTTAATCGACAATTGGCGCATAGCCGCGTCCTGCCAGGGTGAAATAGGCAATCACCAGCGCCCAGCACAGCGCGCCGCTCATGTATTTGACGGCGGGCGGCAGCCAAATCGCCGACCAAAACGCCTCTACCAGCGCGGCGAGGAAAAAGAGCAGCACCACCACCACCAAAATTGGGAAGAAGCGCTGCACCAGCGCGCGCGTCGCGTCGCCGCGCCGCTGCCGGCCGGGGACAAACAGCCCGCGCGCCAGCGCCAACCCGCAAGCGCCGGCAAAAAGAATGGCGGTGATTTCAAAGGCGGCGTGGGTGATGACGAAGGGGAAGAAGGTAACGTTGGCATAGCCGAGGGTAATCATGTGCGCGCTGACGATGCCGAAGAGCCAGCCGTTATAAATCAGCGCGACAAAGACGCCGACGCCGAGCAGCGCGCCGCCCGCCACCGTGTGCAGGCCGATGCCGGTGTTGTTGCTCAAATAATGGCCGAACATCAGCACATCGCTGTCCGCGCCGCGACTCTCGCCGATGCGCCGGTTCTCGTCCGGCTTGTACATCTCCGCGTACTCCTGCGCCTGCTCCGCCGCCAGCTCCGGCAACACCAGCCCGACGCCGAGCGCGGCCAACATCGGCAACACAAACAGCGCCGTCGCCAGCGCCAGATAGCGCCACTCGCGCCGCACCGCCTGCGGTAACTCATACAAAAAATAAGCGGCAACCTTCGCGCCGCTGCCGCGCTGACGGCGGTATAACAACTGATGCCCCTGCATGGCAAGACGCTGCAACCGCGCCAGGAGCGCGGGCGAAAACCCGGCATTCTCCGCATAAACAAGCTGCTCACACAGCGCGCGATACGCCGGCGGAAAATCCAGACGCAAATCCTGATTGCGCGTCTCGCGTTCGCGTTGCCAGAAAAAATGCTCTAGCGCCTGCCATGACGCCTCATGCGTGGCGACAAACTGCTGTTCCTTCATGCGTTGCCATCCATGCCGCGCAAATAGCGACCCCAGGCGCGCAGCAGCGTCACCCGCTCTCGCGGCGTGCAATCAGGCATCTTTGCCGCGAGCGGCGCGCTCAATTCCAGCAAACGCTCCTCGTGATGCGAATCGGCATAGGCGGCAAAATCCATCAGCACCCGCTGCTCATGCCGCGCCAAGCGCCACGGCGGCGGTGCGACCTCGCCCGCCTGCAACGTGCGCAGCCGCGCTTGCGGCGGCTGACGGAAAATCACCACCGTGCCCGCCATCCAGTCGCCGAGACGCTGATTCTTCGGGCTAAGGGTGAGGGCAAGCGCACCGATACCAAAAAAGGCGGGCAGCCAGTCGAGATAACGCAGCACATTGCGCCACGCCGCCTGCGTCATCGACAGCGGCATCAAATCGGCGCTGATGACCTGCAAATTGAGCCAACGCTTGCCGGGGGTAACGCCGCGCCACAGCCATTCAAAATAAAAAAAATAGCCCCAGATGAGTAGGAAGGCGAGCGCCAAAAAAATCCCCAGCCCCGCCGCGCCAGGCGAAATCCACGCCCGCAAAAAAGCCAACACAACAAGGCTCGCGACAATAATCAGCGCATCGCACAAAAACGCCTGCGCCCGCGACAGCGGGTCGGCAAGCACGGCAACCAGCTGCACCCCCTCCGGGGTTTCCACATAAAGCGCGTCATCGAGGAGCATTAACGGCCTGCCGTTGCCAGCATGGCAAGCCACCCAAACAGGGCGATAGTGCCAAAAATAATAGCGATCAACATCAGCACACCGAGCAGGCGGATAATCTTCATCTGTGCTTCGCAGGCGCGCTCAATATCGCCTGCCTCGCCGCTATCCATCGCCGTCGTACACGCCTTGTAATAAGCACGAAAAAGAACAATCTGCCAAATCCCCATCGCCAGCGAATAAAGATTCCAAAGAAGATCCTTGCCATTATTGCTAAAAAACAACAGCAGCGTAAAAAAGACGTTGATAATCATCACAACAAACATGGCAAAGCTCCAGCGGGCGGCCGCAGGCAAATGTTCCGAAATATTGTTCATAAAAATTCCTTGTCCCAAATACAAAAAAGCGAAGGGCAGTTACGAAAGTATCCCGCCCAGCAAACCAAAAACAAAGCCAATAATAGTCAAGATGGCACTTATCTTGAAAAAAGAAGTGCTGCTGATAAAACACTGCTCCGCATCATCCATATTGCCGCCCGTCTGCAACGCCTTGCTGGCATCGGCATAACGCCGCATCCGCATACCCAGCACCCCAAAAATAATCATGGCGGGCAATCCCACGATTATCCCTATAAACAGAAATATTCTTACATCCTCGTTTTTCAGACTTCCTGGAAGAATGGCTGAACCAGATTTTATCAACAGCACAATGCCTACCGGAACGGCAATGACACCGAGAAAATACCCCACGCTTTGCACCCGCGCCCAAAAAGCGCCCTTGGACAAATACTCCACCATCGCCGGGGTCAGTTCCCCGTCCGGCGCAATCGTCTGCAGGGAAGACTGCGGCGCGCGGTACAAATTGTCATCAGAACTCATGTATTCACTCCTTTTTGCTTGATAAACCGGTGGTCAATGACCGCAGGCGAGTATAAAACATTTCCACTCTTTCATGAACCCGCTTCATCTTTCGCGCCCGCCTGTGCGGGGCGTCGCCGGGTACCGCGCGACAACGAAAAAGCGCCCTTGCGGGCGCCTATTTTGGGCAGGTTTTAGGACGATGCCTCGTTTTGCAACATTTTCAGCAAATCGTCCGGCTTGTAATAGCCGGGAATAAGCGTGCCTTTCGGGGTAATGATGGCGGGGGTACCCTGCACGCCAAACTGGTGGCCGAGCTGGTAGTGCTTTTTCACCTTGTCGGCGCGGGTTTCGGCGATGTCCTTGCCGTTTTCGAGGTCGGCGAGCAGTTGCGCGCGGTTTTCTTTGGCGGAAAAGACGGTTTCCATCTGCCGTGCGATTTTGCTGCCGACGCCGCTGCGCGGGAAGGCGAGGTAGCGCACGGTGATGCCGCGCTCGTTCAGCGCACCGATGTCCTTGTGCAGCAGTTGGCAGTAGTGGCAGGAGGTGTCGAAGAAAACGGTGATGGCGTATTTTTCGTTTTTCGCCGGGAAGAGGATCATCTCGTCTTTCAGCGCTTCCAGTTTGGGCAAAAGCGGGCGGTTGCTGAGGTCAATCGGCCCCTTGTCGCCCAGTTCGACCAGGTCGCCTTGCAGGTAGTATTTGCCGTCTTCGGTGGCATAGAAAATGCCCTGTTCGGTGATGACGCTGCGCATTCCGGGGATGGGGCTGTCGCCGATTTCCACGCTTTTCAGGCCGAAGTCGTGCAGTTTTTTGCTGATGATGGCGTCATCGGCGTGCGCGCTGGCGGCCAGGGCGAGCAGGGTCAGGGCTATGGTTTTTTTCATGTTTTTCTCTGTTGTGGGGAAAGGGCGCGGATTATAGCGCATCGTTTCTTGCGCGCGCGTTGCGTTTTTGTGTGGCGGCGGCTCAATTTACCCGTATAAAAACCGCCCCGAAAGGCGGGGACGGTTGGCAACGGTATCAGCCGACCGGCGCGTGGTAAAACAACACGATCAGCACCTGACCGACCATGATGCGCATGAAGGTGGTAAGCGGATAGACGGCGGCGTATTTGAGCGCGGTCTGGTCGGATTGGGAGATTTCTGTCGCAAACGGCAGTACCGGCGCGCCGGTGTGCGAGCCGGTGAGCAGGCCGCAGATTTCCGGGAAGGTCAGTTTGCCCCAGAGGCGGGCGGTGATGGCGGTGATGAGGAGCGGTACGGTGGTGATGGCGATGCCGAGCGCCATCCAGTAGAGGCCGTCGCCGTCTTTGAGCGCGGCGAAGAAGGCCGGACCGACGCTCAGGCCAACGCTGGCGAGGAAGAGGGCGAGGCCGAGTTCGCGCACCATCAGGTTGGCGCTTTGCGAGACGTAGTGCGTGACCGAGAAGCGTCCGCCGTAGCGGCTAATCAGGATGGCGACAATCAGCGGCCCGCCGGCAAGACCGAGTTTGACCGGCACCGGCACGCCGGGAATCGGGATGGGGATGGCGCCCAAGACGATGCCGAGGGTGATGCCGAGGAAGAGTTCGGCGATGTGCGGGATTTGCAGGTCGCGCTTGGAGTTGCCGAAGGCGCTGACGGCGTGGCGGAGGTGGCTGTCGTCGCCGATAAGGGTGATGGAGTCGCCGAATTGCAGGCGGGTGTTGCGGTCGGGAACAAATTCAATCCCGGCGCGGCGGACGCGACTGATGTTCACGCCGTAGCGTTCGTGGATGTTGAGGCTGGAGAGTTTTTTGTTGCAAACGCCGCTTTGGGTGACGTTCACCCGCATCGAGTTGATGTAGGCGGGCGAGGTGGTGCGCGGGTTTTCGCTGAAGATGCTGGTGCTGACCTGACCGCCGATGAGGGTCATCAGCCGGTCGGTTTCGTCGTCGCGGGCGATGACGAGGAGGATGTCGCCCTGCTGGATGTGTTTGCTGTCGTCGGCGAGGGTGATTTCGCCATTGCGGGCGAGGCGCGAGACGGCGAAGCTGGTCGGCAGGATTTGCCGCACGGCGGCGACGGTTTTGCCCACCAGCATCGGGTTTTCCACTTGCAGCGCGATGCGGGTGACGGAGGCGGTGCCGGCGCGCAGGCGGCGCAGGGTCAGGCGTTTTTCGGCCTGTACGTTGATGCGGAAGCCGTATTTGACGAGGAAGATGGCGGCAATCAGCCCCATCACCCCGCCCGGATAGGCTGCGGCGTAACCAGCGGCCATTTGCACCGCTTGGCTGCCGTCACCGACGAGGTTGGTCAGCGTCTGCTGCGCCGCGCCGAGGCCGGGGGTGTTGGTAACTGCGCCCTGCATGATGCCGACGAGGATGGGCAGGTCGCCGCTGCCCATCTGGTAAAAGGCGAGGACAATCAGCACGTCAAACAGCACCACGACAAGCATCAGCGCGTTCAGCTTCAGCCCTTCGCGCTGGAACGAGGCGAAGAAGCCGGGGCCGACCTGCAAACCGATGGTGTACACAAAAAGAATCAGCCCAAATTCCTTGACGAAATGGGTGATGTGTTCATTGATGGTAAAGCCGAGGTAGGAGAGGATGATGCCGGTGAACAGCACCAGCGTCACGCCGAAGGTGATGCCGAAAATGCGCAGGCGACCAAGCGCGGCGCCGCTGAAGATGGTGAGGGCGTAGATGACGGCGGTGTAGGCGACGCTCTCGTGTTGGGTGAATAGCTGGGTAAGCCAGTGCATGGACAGTCCTCGCGGGCGATATTAAAAAACGGTATTTTATCGCGAACGGGGACAGTCGCGACGAAATCAGGCGTCCTTCAGCTTCGCCCAGTCATGCACCGTCACCCCGCGCTGATCCCAGGTCAGCACCGCTTCCTGCTCCAGTTGCTTGAGCAGGCGCGACAGCGTCTCCGCGCGGATGGCGAGGTATTCGGCGAGGTCTTTCTTGTTGATGTCGAGCGGATACAGCGCGCCGTTCTTGCGCTCGCCCTGCATATGGTCGCGCAGATAATGCAAAAGGCGGGTGCGCGCATCGAACACGCTCAGCATCTCGATTTGCGTACTCAAAATCTGCACATATTCCGACAACGCGCCCATGATGGCGAGACACAACTCCGCGTTTTTCAAAAGAATCTCGCGGAACTCGCGGTTATTGATGACCAGCAGCTCGGTGTCTTCGGTGGCGATGGCGTTGGCGGGATATGTGTCATGGCGCATGAACATCAGCGCCTCGCCAAAACTCTGGCCACGGCTGAACAGCTTGATCGTCTTCTCCTTGCCATCCGGCGCGGAAAAATAAAGGCGCACCGTGCCGGAAAGGACGAGGAAAAAATCGGTAGTCTTCTGATTTTTGGAGAAAATCATGCTACCTGCCGAATAACGGCGACGGTGCTGGTGCCGGGTCAGACGCTGGCGGTCTTCCGGCGACAGCGGGGAAAGAAGGTAATGTTTTTCAAAGACATCAGTCATGGCGGCACCTGCGGGCAGAGAAATGTCAAGCCATTATAGACGTAAAGCGGACTGCAAGACTTCTGAATACCGCCTGCCCCGTCACCCGCCTGCCGTCATCATGCAGAATGTGCCTGCCACTTGAGCTGTGCCGCATCCAGCAACTCCCGCGCAGCGGCAAGCGCGGATTCCACCGCTGCCGGTTCGCCGTCAAAACCCAGCTCGCTTTCAAAATGCAGCTTCGGCAGGCTGGACACCGCCACCTGCGGGAAACGCGCTTCCAGTTCGCACATGACAGGCGCGAGCTGGCTTTCCGGCGCGAACACATCCAGCGCCGCATAGTGCCGCGCGCGGCCATCGGCGCGGTAAAACGTATCCAGCACCCAGTCCATCATCGGCTGCGCCATCTGCGGAAAGCCCGGCACGCAGTGAATGCCGCGCAGCGAGAAGCCCGGAATGCCATTGACCGGATTGGGAATCAGGCTGGCGCCCTGCGGAAAATGAATCAGCTCGCGCCGCGCCGGGGTGAAATCCGCCGCGCCATATTTGGCGAGCAGCAGCGCCTCGCCCTCCGGGTGAAATTCGAGCGGCACGCCGCAGGCCTCGGCGACCGCCTGCCGTGTGCGGTCATCCGGCGTCGCGCCGATGCCGCCAAAACTCAAGACCACCTCGCCCGCTTCCAGTGCGCGGCGGTAATGGGCGACCAGCGCCGCCGCGTCATCGCCCAAAAAATGCGCTGCGGCAAGACGCAGCCCGCGCGCCTCGCACGCCGCCCGCGTGTTGGCAAAATGCACGTCCTGCCGCCGCCCGCTCAAAATCTCGTTGCCAATCACCAATAATTGCAAACACTTACTCATGACCCTGCTCCACCTGAACCGAAGAAGACACGGGCGCGGGTGCAGACGGCTTCAGCGTCAGACACACCACCCCGCAGACAATCAGCGCGATGCCAAACCACTCGCGCGCGCTCAGCCGCTCGCCGAGGAAAGCAACGGCGAAAAAGGCGACGAACACCACCGACAGCTTGTCCACCGGGGCGACGTGCGCCGCCTGCCCCAGTTGCAACGCCTTGAAATAAAAGAGCCACGACAACCCTGTCGCCGTCGCCGACAGCGCGAGAAACAGCCACTGCTTGCCGCCGACAGTGGCGGGCGACTGCCACTTGCCGAGAAAACTGACCCACAGCGCGACAATGCCGACGATGAACACCGTGCGGATAAACGTCGCAAAATCGCTGTCCAGCCCCTCCAGCCCGATTTTGGCAAAAATGGCGGTCAGCGCGGCAAACACCGCTGATAACAAAGCAAAAAACAGCCAGGACATAACGCCCTCCTTCATAAAAAAAATCTGCGCGCATGATAGCGCCAAACGGCATGACAGGCGGCCTGCCTTCGCAACGCGGACGGTCTGAAGCGGGCGGGAACCGCATCATGGCGGACTTTGCGGCGGTTTCGCGCTAACATGAGCGCTTGTTTGGAGGAGCCTGTGTTACGTCGATTGATTTACTGGGGATTGTTGTTGCTGGCGCTGGCACTCGCGGTGCCGGCGGGATGCTATGCCTGGATTTCCTGGAGCAGCCGCAGCTATCTCTATGACAGCGTGGCAGAAATCCCGGCGCGACCGCTGGCGCTGGTACTCGGCACGGCGAAATACACCACCGATGGCCGCGTCAATCTCTATTACCGCGCCCGCATTGACGCGGCGGCGGCGCTCTACCGCAGCGGCAAGGCGCAATACTTCATCGTCAGCGGCGACAACCGCAGCCTTTCCTATAACGAACCGGCGCAGATGCGCGCCGACCTCATCGCCGCTGGCATTCCCGCCGCGCGCATCCAGCCCGATTACGCCGGACTGCGCACGCTCGACAGCGTCTTGCGCGCCGACCGCGTCTTTGGCAACCGCGACTACATCATCGTCAGCCAGCCCTTTCACAACGCGCGCGCGGTATTCCTCGCCCGCCACCACGGCCAGGCGGTGATTGCGCTCAACGCCGCCGACCCGATGCAGTTGCGCTATCGCCTGAAAACACAGGTGCGCGAAATCGGCGCACGAATGCGCGCGGTGTGGGACGTGATTTCCGGCAAAGAAGCGCGCCACTACGGCGAGCCGATTCCGTTTCCGCCAGAAGATTGAGGCGCGCGTAGGGGCGGTTAGGCAAAGCCGTAACTGCCCGTTTATAGCCATCCTCACAAACCGATAAAAAAACCGCCTTTCCGGGCAATTTTTAATGCGTACGCCATTACCGCCACAATTCCCGCAGCGCATAGGCACAGGCGGCGGGAATCAGCATTAACCCCATATTCGGCAGCCACCATAACCATTCAAAATCTTTGGCAATCGCCCAATAGCTAATAGCCATTAACCCGGTAGCAAAAGTCAGCGTCAGGGTTATCAGCAACAACGCCTGCGCGGCGGAAGAAAACGGCTGGTGTCTGCTCAGCCATGCCCAGGCTAAACCGCTACCGATGGCGCATAAATCCAGCGGCAAAAATGACCAGTTCCAGGCAATCACGGCGGGCGTGCTGTAATCCCGAAAGGCGAGCGATGGCGGAATCAGGTGCAATGCGGTTGCCAACCAATAAAGCAGCAGGCCGAAGTCAATGATGAGTAACAGGGATTGGGTGAGACGCAGGCGTTTGACAAGCGTGGCATTGATAGGCATGGGTAATTCCGGTTTTGATGAACAAGTTTAATGCTGTTTTTGCCAGGATTTGGCGGCGGGAAGCAGGGTACATTGACTGTCGCCAATGCTATCTGCGGGATAGTCTGTATATAGTGTGATGACGGTGATTCCATCCGCGGCTTTGAATGAACCTTGCGGGGATTCATTGGCATAGAGCGACAGGAATAGCGGTTTTCCCTGAATGGCAAGCCGGTAATAGCGCTTTATAATCATGTCCGGTTCATCTTTGGGGCAGGGTTCGGTGATGGGTTCCATAATGGTGGATGCCTTGAACTGGCGGCGCAGATATTTCTCGCACAGCGCCGGGTTTTCGCAATGATGAAAGCTTTCAAACCATATCCGGGCAATCCGTTGATGATTATCCGCGAATGCCTTTACCCAGGCATTCCCGGTATCGCCACCGATGGAAGGGGTTGGATAACCGAGCTGCACGGTAAGCCGCCGCTTATATTTGGGAAAGCCAACCAGACGGCTGCGCCCGTCAAATTCGTTCGTATGGTCAAACGCTTTGCGCAATTTCTTGCGCGCTTTATGCGCTACCGGTTTATTGTCTATTTCCCAGACAATGCCTTTTATATCCGCCAAATCGTGCCAGTCGCCACGCTTTGCCATCAATTTGGCGACGCGCTGCATGGGCGAGGATTCTTTTTCGACGTCAATATCGCTTTCGTCGCCGATTTCATCTGCACCTGCAATACGCAGCCGCTCAAAGGTATCAAATTCTACTTTGCGGATGAAGGCTTCAGCGCGTTCCAGTTTTGCCTGGTATTCCTTGTCTCTTTTTTCCTGCTCCGGGTCAGAATGGAAAAAATGGATACGCCCCAGCCTGGATGTTTGGTCTTCACCGGCATCCTTCGGGAAAGAGAATTTTACAGGGTATGCCG
>NZ_CALJAH010000443.1 GCF_938028185.1 uncultured Cardiobacterium sp.
CCCCGCTGCGGGCTTCGCCCTGCAGGGGAGGGGGATTTTTCAAATTGTAAACAGCACTTAGCCGAGGCGGACGGTTTCGAGGTCATCGAAACTGCGGCCAAGGAAGCGTTCGCCGATGGCGCGGAAGCGCAGCGGGATGTCGCTGACGCAGTAGCGGTAATGCGCGCTGTCGCTGCCTTGCCGCAAGAGTCCTGCGGCGGCGAGCGCGCGGGCGGTGTGTTCGGCGGTGGTGGTGGCGGAATCGACCAGTGCGAGGTGCGGGGCTTCTTCGCGCAGCAGCGGTTTGAGCAGCGGGTAGTGGGTGCAGCCGAGGACGAGGGTGTCGGCGTCGTCGGCCAGTATCGGCTTCAGGTATTCGCGCACGGTGAGGCGGGTGACGTCGTGGTCGAGCCAGCCTTCTTCCACCAGCGGCACCAACAGCGGGCAGGCCTGCGATTGCACCCGCGCCTGCGGGTCGTGCGCGTGGATGGCGCGGGCGTAGGCGTTGCTGTTCACCGTGGTGTTGGTGGCGATGACGGCGATGTGGTGATTGCGGCTGGTGCGCAGTGCCGCCTGCGCCCCGGCGCTGATGACGTCCAGCACCGGCAGTCCGCCCGCCTGGGCGCGGATGGCATCGCCGGCGACGGCGGCGATGGTGTTGCAGGCGATGACCAGCGCCTTGACCCGCTGCGCGAGGAGAAATGCCACGATTTGCGCGCTGTAGGTTTCGATGGTGGCGCGCGATTTGACGCCGTAGGGCACGCGCGCGGTGTCGCCGTAGTAGATGAGGTGTTCGAGCGGCAGGCGTTCCATCAGCGCGCGGACGACGGTGAGGCCGCCAACGCCGCTGTCGAAGACGCCGATGGGGCGGTTTTGCAGGGTGTCGGTCATGGGGACGCAGGGCAACGGTAAAGGCGCAAGGATACAGGATTTGCGCGGCGGGCGGCGGCGGCGCGGGCGGCGTGTGCTACACTTCGCGCCAGTTTTTCCCACGGGAGTGTGTTGTAAATGTTTGATTTTTCCAAGAAGCTGGTGTTGTTTGACCGCGATGGCGTCTTGAATGAAAACGCGGCGGTGCGGCGGCCGGAAGAGTTGCGCCTCTTGTCCAACGCCCTGCGCGGCATCGCCCGCCTCACCCAGGCCGGTTTTCGCGTCGGCGTTTGTACCAATCAGGGCGCGATTGCCCACGGCGCGCTGGACGAGGCGATGCTGGCGCGCATTCACGCGCGGCTGCTGTTGGTGGCGCGCGAGTTCGGCGGCGACATCGCCCGCATTGTTTTTTGCGCCAGCGCCGATGCGGCGCATCCGTGGCGCAAGCCCAATCCGGGGATGCTGCTCGATCAGGCGGCGTTTTTTGGCGTGGCGCTCGCGGGCGTGCCGTTTGTCGGCGACAGTCTCGCCGATGTGCAGGCGGCGCGGGCGGCAGGCGCGGCACCGGTGCTGGTGAAAACCGGCAACGGCCGCGCGGTGGCGCACAAGTGGCGCGGCAAGCTGGAGGATGTCGCGGTTTATGCCAATGTGGAAACAGCGGTTGAGAGTTGGTTAAAGGAGGCGGCGTGATGCGCGGGTTTCGCACGGTGTTGTTCAAGGTGCTGTTTGTGCCAGTCACCATTTTGTGGACGATTTTTATTGTCTGCCTGATTGTGCTGCCGTTCCCGCTGCGGCTGCGCCTCGCCTTCGGCTGGGGCTACAGCACGATTTGGCTGGCGCGGCTCATCTGCGGCATCCGCTGGGAGATTCACGGGCTGGAGCAGATGCCGCCCGGTACCTGCGTGCTGCTGGTCAATCACCAGTCCACCTGGGAGACGGCGTTTTTGCCGAAGCTGAAAATGCGCCAGGTGTGGGTGCTGAAGCGCGAGCTGATGTGGTTGCCGTTTTTTGGCTGGGCGCTGGCGGTGTTGCACCCGATACCGATCAACCGCAAGGATGGTCGGCGGGCGATACAGAAGGTGATTGCGCAGGGGCGGCAACGCATTGAGGCGGGTTATTCGGTGATTCTCTTCCCGGAGGGGACGCGCGCGCCGTTTGATGCGCCGTTGCCGTTCAAGGCGGGTGCGGCGCGGCTGGCGGCGGCGCTGGGTGTGCCCGCCGTGCCGGTCGCGCACAATGCCGGGCAGTTCTGGCCGAAACGCGGGCTGATGCACCCCGGCACGGTGCAGGTCGTCGTCGGCGCGCCGATTGACCCGGCGGGGAAAACCGTCGCGGAAATCAACGAATTGGCGGAACGCTGGGTTAATGAAACGCGCGCGCGGCTGGTCGCGGCGGAAAAAGCACGGCGCGGGGAGGCGTGATGGCAGATTTTGCAGGACAGGAAGAGCGGCTGCGCCAGCCGCCGCAGTCGCAGGATGCGGAGCAGGCAGTGCTGGCGGGCGTATTGCTTGACGGCGAAATGTGGGATCGCGTCGCCGGGCGGGTGGAAGCGGTGGATTTCTACAGCCGCGCGCACCAGCTCATCTTTCAGGCGATGGCGACGGTGGCGTCGCGCAGTCAGCCGCTGGATATTGTTACCGTCGCCGATGCGCTGCGCGAGCGGGGTGAGCTGGAAAACAGCGGCGGCACCGCCTATCTCTCCAGCCTCGCCGATGCCTACGGCAGCGCGCAGAACGTCGTCGCCTACGCCGACATCGTGCGTGAGGCGTCCATCCTGCGCTCACTCTTAAAAAGCAGCGGCGACATCGCGCAGAGCGTTTACTTCCCGGAAGGGCGCACCGCCGCGCAACTGCTGGACAGCGCCGAGCAGCGCGTGTTCGACATCAAAAACCAGTACCAGAAAAACGAGCGCGACGGCTTCCACCAGATGAAAACCGTGCTGGCCGACACCGTCGCCTACATCCAGGAAATCGGGCGGCGCGGCACCGACGTCATCGGCATCCCCACCGGCTTCAAGGATTTGGACAAAATGACCGCCGGAATGCAGGCGGGCGACCTCATCATCATCGCCGGACGCCCCTCAATGGGCAAAACCACCTTCGCGATGAACATCGCCGAAGCGGTCGCCATTGGCGCCAAACTGCCGGTCGCCATCTTCTCGCTGGAAATGCCGGCGCGGGCGCTGGTACTGCGGATGATGTCATCGCTCGGCAGCATCGACCAGTCCGAACTGCGCAAAGGCGAAATCAAGGGCGAAAACGAACGGCGCAAACTCACCATCGCCGTCAGCCAGCTCCAAAACGCGCCCATCTACATCGACGACGGCTCCAACCTCACCGCCACCGACCTGCGCGCGCGGGTGCGGCGGCTGAAAAGCGAAGTGGGCGATTTGGGACTGGTGCTGGTCGATTACCTGCAACTGATGCAACTGCCGGACAGCCGCGGCAACGACAACCGCGCCGCACTGGTCGGCGAAATCTCGCGCGCGCTCAAGCTGCTCGCCAAAGAAATGGACGTGCCGGTGATTGCGCTGTCGCAATTGTCGCGCCAGGTGGAAAGCCGCCCGAACAAGCGCCCCATCATGTCGGACATCCGCGAATCCGGCGCGATTGAGCAGGACGCGGACGTCATCATGTTCGTCTATCGCGACGAAGTGTATAACCCGGACTCACCGGAAAAAGGCATCGCCGAAATCGTCATCGGCAAACAGCGCAACGGCCCGATTGGCACGGTCAAACTGAGCTTTCAGGGGCAGTACCTGCGCTTCGGCGATCTCGCCCACGGCTACGGCGGCGGCGCGGTACAGGAAGGGTTTGATGACTGAAGCGCCCCGTGAGGCGGGATAGCCATAAAAGCCGTATGCACTGGCATACGGCTTTTCTTTGGCGTGAAGCGATAAAAAACCCCGCGGTGGCGGGGTTTTCTGTGGATGAAAAACGGGTTTAGCGGGCACTTTGCGGCGGTGCGGGGCGGAATTGCAGTTCGCTGTTGTCGCCACTGATGGTGAGGCTGTCGCCCTCGCGTTTGAGGTGTTTGACCGCGCTCATCGCTTCGAGGTAGTCGCTTTCGAGGCGCATCGCTTCGACCGGCCCGGCCATCAGCGTGGTCGTCGGCGGTTCGGGGTGTTCGATGTTGCCGCCGCGGATTTTTACCGGCACGCGGTAGTGGTTGATGGCGGAGACGCCGGTGAAGGCGTCTTTTTCCTGGGTGAGGGTGACGGTGCCGTCCTGGACGTTCAGCGGTTTGCCGTTGAGCTGGCCGGCGACGAGTACCCATTGGCTGCCGCTGCGCGGGCTGTCTCCGGCGCTGATGTTGCCGGGGTTGCTGTCGGCCTGGCAGGCGGCGAGCAGGGTGGCGCCGAGGAGGGCAAAGGCGTGGTGTGTTGTTTTCATGGTGTTTTCCCCTGGTTGTTTTGCAGGTGGCGTTTGACCGCTTCTTGCGGGGTCTCGCTTTTGCCCGCTTCGGAAGCTGCCGGTTCTGACGGTTTTTTGTCGGGTGATGGTGCAGGTGGCTCCGCCGGCGTGGGTTTGGCAACCGGTTTGGGCGGGACGGGCGCGGGTTTTTCTGCCGGTTGGGCGGCGGGGGCTGCCGGGGCGCTGTCGCCGCTGTCTGCGGCGAAGCCGAGGGTGATGGTTTTGTTTTGCCGTTTTTCGATTTGTTTTTGCAGGGTTTCTTTGTCCATCAGTGCGCGCGCGCCGCTGCTGAGCTGGTGATAGACGTTTTTGTAGCCGTCGGCGAGTTGTTCGACGGCGTCGGCGGTGCGGATGAAGTGGCCGTTGACGTTGTTGCGGTAGTCGGCGAAGGCTTTTTTCAGCGCTTCGTGCTCCTGGCGCAAGGTGTCGCTTTCTTCTTGCAGGTCTTCGGCGTGGTGCTGGTTGGTGTTTTTGATAATCCAGACGAGGACGGCGCCGATAAAGAAGCCGATGGCAGCGGCGACGATGATGCTGGGGCTCATGGTGTCTCCTGTAGGTTTATGGGTGTCCGTGAATTTTAGGCATTTTTGGCGGTGACGGGGTGGAAGGTCAAGGTTTGGTCATGGTCGCGCAGGTGCAGGGGTTTGTTGAGGTAATGGCTGTCAATGACGCCTTGGGCGACGGTGCCGTGCGTGTCGTGTCCGTAATCGAGCAGGGTGCCGACGGGTTTGTGGTGCGTGTTGTAGAGGGTGCGCTGACCGCTGGCAAGGCCGGGTGCGGTGGCGGTGGCGAGCTGGTGTTGCGGTTTTTTTTGATGCGGCGCGTGGTCGCGGGGCGCGAGGTGGAGGGTGTGCGGCGCGTAGTGTCCGGCGGTGTCGGCGTGGATTTCGGCGATACCGGCGCGGATGCGGGCGGCATACCATGCTTCGCCGGGCAGGGCGTCTGGCAGTGGTTGTGCGCTGATGACGGGGATGAGTCCGGTAATGCCGCCAAGGCGGGCGATGCCGTCGTCGTGGTGGATGTGGCGTTCGGGGTCGGGGTTGTCGCCGGCAAGGGCGGCAAAATGCAGGGCGGTTTCTTCGAGGGTGATGTCGCGTGCGCCGGTGTGCTGGCGCAGTTGGGCGAGTGCCACTGCGGCGACGGAGCGCGGCAGGCGCAGCAGGATGCCGTCCGGCCAGGGGATGAGCCAGAGTACGGCCAGCACTTTGTCGTGCGGGTTGCAGCAGGCGGCGCAGTGCCAGTAGCCGCGTGCGAGGGCGTCCTTGTCGCAGACGAGGTGTTCTTGCAGGAATGTCCCGGCGTCCGGTCCGGTGGCTTTCAGTATGAGGGTGTCATCTTTCATCGCGCGGTTTCCTGTGGATATTTGTGGTTTGGACGGTGATATTGTAGCATTTTGCGGGTAGTTTTGTGGCGTTATGCCGGGAGTGTGTGATGGATGCAAGGTTGGCGTGGCTGTCGCGGCGCGGTATCAAGGAGCTGGATTTGGTGTTGCAGGGTTTTTTGCAGGAGGATTACGCCACGGCAACGGCGACGGAGCAGCAGGCGTTCGCCGCGCTGCTGGAGTATCAGGATCCCGATATTCTTGACCGTCTTTTTCACGGGGTCGAGGACGATGACGCGGCGATTGCGGCGCTGGTGCGCAGGTTGCGCGCCCGCTCTGATGGTTAAGAATCTGTTCAAATTCCCCCGCAGACTCTAAACAGATTCCAGGCGCAGTACGGTGCAACAACGGCGCGGATTCCGGCGGTTTCGGCGAAAATCGTGTATGATTTCCGAACCGTAACACTCGTTTCTGTAACCATGAAATATTTGACGCTTTTGCTTGCCTTGTGCGCCGCTGTGGCGCTTGCGAAGGACCCCGACAAGGTGAATGTATGGAGTATGGTGCGCGCGCCAAAAGGGGCGACACCGCAGGCGGTCGGCAGCGCCGCCAACGGCTGCCAGCTCGGCGCGCAGACGCTTGAAGCCGAAGGCGACGGCTTCATCAGTATCCGTCGCTGGCGCAACCGCTTTTACAGTCAGCCGATTACCTTGAAACTGGTACGCCACGTCGGCCATGAAGTCGCCGCCACGCACGGCGCCAAAATCCTCATTGGCGACCTGAGCCAGCCGGTCGGCGGCGAAATGCCGTTCGGCCACAGCAGCCACCAAAACGGGCTGGACGTGGACATCTGGTTTTACGCCGTGCCCGCAGGCAGTCAGCCGGACAAGGACGTGGAGCCGCCGTCGATGGTTGATGGCGCGGCAGGGACGCTTGTCCCCGGCCTGTGGCAGGCCGCCTACCGCGACGCGCTGCACGCCGCCGCCACCTTTCCCGAAACTAACCGCATCTTCGTCAATCCCGTCATCAAGGCGCATCTGTGCGACAGCGAATCCGACACCCGCTGGCTGCACAAAATCCGCCCGTGGATGGGCCACGACTCGCATTTCCACGTTCGCCTCAACTGCCCGCCCGGCAGCGCGGAGTGCATGACGCAGGCGGCGATTCCGCCCGGCGACGGCTGCAATGCCGACCTTTACAAATGGGTCGCCGACCAGAGCGATGCCATTCTGAATCCCAGGCCGCCGCAGCCGCCCAAACCGAAACCGCTCAAAACCCCGCCAGCGACTTGCACCGCCCTGCTTGCCCCGGAGTACCAGTCATGACCGAACTCCTCACCGCCGAAGCCTTTGCGCGCGAACTCGCCGCCACCATCAGCCGCCAGTTTCATGTGCGCGTCTCCATCCAGCTCAACGAACGCGAGCCGGAGCTGACCCTGCTTTACATCCACCTCGCGCAGCCGCTGACCCTGTCGTTGCAAGGCCTCTACCAGCACTACCAGCAGCACCCGGAAGAGCGCGAAAAACTGTTTGCCTTTGAACTCAAGCGCATCAGCGAATACAACGTGCAGCAGACGCCGGCGGACAACCCGGAAAACATCCTGCCGCAAATCAAAAGCGCGGGCTGGCTGCAAGACCTGCAACGGCGCATCTTTGCGCGCCAGCCGGAAAAAGAGCTGAAAGAGCTGATGATGGTTCAGCCCTACCTCGCCGACCTCTTCATCTGCTACACCTACGAATGCGACGCCGGACTGCGCTACCTCTCGCCCGGCGAAGCGGAGGCGATGGGCTACGCCAACCCCGACCTGCTGCGCACCCGCGCCGTGAAGAACCTGCGCAAACGCAAAGGGCAGAGCAAAATCTACGGCCTCGAAGGCGGCGCCTACAGCATGGTGCTGGACGGCGTCTATGACGTCTCGCTGCTGCTCATTCTCGACGAAATCCTGCCGCCGAGCTGGCTGCACAGCGCCGTCATTGCCGCGCCGTCGCGGGGCGAGCTGCTTTTGGTCAAGGACGACAGCCCGGAAAACCTGCAAGAGCTGCAAACGCTTGTCGCAGAAGTCAGCGCAAAAACAGCGAACCCGGTCAGCCCGCACCTCTACCGCTGGCAGGACGGTCAACTGCGGCTGTATCGCACCCGCAACGACTAGGCGCTGTTTACAATTCGGCGAGTAAGTCCCTCTCTCGCTGCGCGAGCTGTTCCAGTCCCTCTGGGAGAGGGGTTGGGGTGAGGGCAGCAAACAATTGAAAAATTGGAATT
>NZ_CALJAH010000444.1 GCF_938028185.1 uncultured Cardiobacterium sp.
GCGATGACGATGACGCCTTCGTTGCCTTCAAAGCCGTCCATTTCAACCAGGAGCTGGTTCAGCGTCTGTTCGCGTTCGTCGTGTCCGCCGCCGAGGCCTGCGCCGCGCTGGCGGCCAACGGCGTCAATTTCGTCGATGAAGATAATGCAGGGCGCGTGTTTTTTCGCTTCTTCAAACATATCGCGTACGCGCGAGGCACCGACGCCGACGAACATTTCCACGAAATCGGAGCCGGAGATGGTGAAGAACGGCACTTTCGCTTCGCCCGCAATGGCGCGCGCCAGCAGCGTCTTGCCGGTACCGGGCGGGCCGACCATGAGGAGACCACGCGGGATTTGTCCGCCGAGACGGCTGAATTTGCTCGGGTCGCGCAGGAATTCGACCATCTCTACCACGTCCGCTTTCGCTTCGTCTGCCCCGGCGACATCGGCAAACGTCACCTTGATTTTGTCTTCCGGGATGAGGCGGGCGCGGCTTTTGCCGAAGGAAAAGGCGCCGCCCTTGCCGCCGCCCTGAATCTGGCGGGTGGTGAACATAAAGAGGCCGATGAGCAGCAAAATCGGCAGCAAATTGACGAGGATACGGGTAAAGAGGCTTTCTTTTTCCAGCGGCTCGCTGCTGATGTTGACCTTGTTGGCGCGCAGGTCACCGATGAGGGCACGGGTGTCGGTCGCCTCCGGGTTGTTGGTGGTGTAGCGCCCGCCGCTGCGGTCGGTGAAGCTGATGCGCGCGTTTTGCAGGTCAATCGCCGCGCTCTGCACTTCGCCGTTGTCCACGCGGTCAAGGAACTGCGAATAGCTGACTTCGCGCGTGTTGCCGGAGGTGCCGAATTTGCCCATCTCGCCGACGAGCAGCAGGAACAGCAGGATCAAGCCGCCCCAGACCAGTAATGATTTCCGCATATCGTTCAAAATTTTATCCTCTCAATTCAAGACTTGCGGCCAAACCCGCGTGCCAGCAGGTAGGTTTCCTGACTGCGCGCGCGCGAGGCTTCGGGCTTGCGCGTCTGCACGGTCAAAAATTGGCTTTTCAAAGAGCGCAGTAGTGTATCAAACCCGGGGCCGTGGAAGATTTTTGTTAAGAAATCTCCACCCGGTGCGAGGCGGCTCTGCGCGAAATCCAGCGCCAGCTCGACCAGGTACATACTTTTCGCCTGATCAACGCTGCGCACGCCGCTAGTATTGGGGGCCATGTCGGAAATCACAAGGTTTACCGCGCTGTCGCCGAGTTCGGCATAGAGCGCGTCCAGCACCGCCTGTTCGCGGAAATCGCCCTGGATGAAGGTGACATCGGCCAGGGCATCCATCGGCAAAATATCCAGCGCAATCATCCGCCCGCGTCCATTCAAGCATTGCGCCACATACTGCGACCAGCCGCCCGGTGCCGCGCCCAGCTCCACCACCACCATGCCGGGGCGGATGAGGCGGTCTTTCTCCTGAATTTCCATCAGTTTGTACACGGCGCGCGAGCGGTAGCCCTCCTGCTGCGCCTTTTGTACATAAATATCGTTGAAATGTTCTTTCAGCCAGCGCTGACTTGTTTTGCTGCGTGCCATTGTCTTACCATACGCGGAAATTCAACAGGATATAAAAATGTTAAGCAAAAACCAAATCCGTTTTTTAAAAGCCCAGGCGCACCATCTGCATCCTGTGGTGTTGATTGGCGCCAATGGTGTCAGCGAAGGGGTAGATCGGGAAATCAACCGCGCCTTGGACAGTCACGAACTCATCAAAGTCAAACTCGGCAATATTGCCGATGAGATTCAGGCGGAGATGATTGCCCATATTACAGAAACGCATCAGGCAGAATTTGTGCAGAAGATTGGCCATACCGCCGTTTTTTACCGGCACAATAAAGAAAAGGCCAAGATTGTTTTGCCCAAAGACTGAATGCGGAAGTTAATAAAAAAGGCGGGAAAATCCCGCCTTTTTTACGCAAGCGTTGGGGCAATTAACGTCTGCCACCAAAACCGCCAACATAGTGGACTGCTTCGCCTTTGGCATCCTGGCCATGCAGACCGTAAACCCCGCCGATTTCTTCGGCAGCCGGGCCGTAGAAGCGACCTTTCATGTCACCGGAGAGACCGTTGGCAGCACGCATCGTGCCGTTGAAGTCGCCAGTGCCTTCTGCCCATGACGCTGAACCGTTCAGGTTAAGGTCGGGACGGTCTTCAATGACGTGACCGAAGGCGCCAAATTCGTGCAGGACAGAAGTATCAGTCGTTTCGTAGCTCAGGTTGCGTGCACCAAAATCAGCGTGGATTTTGTTGTGCGCGGTGACTTGTGCCGAGTTGTAATAGGCGTGGGTGATACCGGTGTAATCCGCGCCACCAGCGGTCGGCATTTCACTGCCTTTGGTCGGGCGACCAATGCTTTGATAGCCGAGGATAACGTCACGACGGTTTTTCAGATAACTGCCGTTCGCACCACCGAAGAAGTTACCGAAAGTTTGATAGCTCCAACCGGCAGCGGAAGGGCTACGGAAATAGGAAGACAGGTATTGTTGTTTGTTTTGTACCAGTGTCGGGTTGGCAAACAGGAGTACTTCGTTGAATTCACGACCAATGGAACCACCGAAATCTTGCAGCTCGCCATTGACACGTTTGCGGGTAATCTTGCTGATACCGGCATCTTTCGGAATGTTGGCATTGCCGTCAATGGTGCCGGAAGCCAAAATGGAGTGATAAACGCCATTGATGTCCTGCATCATCACCGGATCCAGACCATTATCTTGCTGCTGATTCTGGTTGTTTTTGTTATTTTGGTTATTTCCTTTCGCCAATCCGCTGCATTTGCTCTTCGCGCAGATTTCACTAACGATACCCGGCTGGTCATAGGCGAGGCGGTCGGTGTTGTCAATCTTGCCGTTGCCGTTGTTATCGACGGAAACGACGGTCGGACTCAGTTGTTGGCCGATACCGTCCTGGCCATCGGTCAGGAATTTGTTCATGGCCGGATCATTTCTGTCAATCTGTTTCGGCGGCGTACCCTGTTTCTGTTGTTGATCAGCGTCCGAGCCTTTGGGCGGGGTGAGGAAGCCGATGTGATTGTCATGTCCGGCGATGGTGTCGCTGCCACAGGCGCTGAGCAAGGCGACGCTGAGGATGGACAGCATCCATTGCGGTTTCATCTTTTTCCGTTGCATAGGTATCTCCATAGCGGGTTGGTTAAAAGGGATTAACTTACGTTAAGGTGGATAATCATACATTATCGTAACCGAAAAGCAAGAACTTTAGCCCCGCAGGCGATGTGCTGTTGTGCGGCTGCGACAGCGTCCGCTTTAGCCTTGTGGTTGGCGGATTTTTTGCGCGACGCTAACAACGGCGTAGAGCGCGAGGCCGACCACGCTGCCGACGCCGACGGAAAGGGCGGCATCAATCCACCACGCGGCGAATCCGCCCATGCCTGCCGTCCAGTGTTGTGCGAGGTGGTGCAAGGCGGCGATGTTTTCCACCCACAGGTGGCCGCCGACGATAAACATCGCTGCCGTCCCTGCCACCGACAGCGCTTTCAGCAGTTTCGGCGCGAACCACAGCAGCGCCCGCCCCGCCGCTTGCAACAGCCGGGACGGTTTTCCGCGCCAGTAGAGGCCGAGGTCGTCGATTTTGACAATCAGCGCGACCACGCCATAGACGGCGGCGGTGAGTATCAGCGCGACGGCGGAGAGGCCGAGGATTTGTGTCAGCAGCGGTTTGCCGACGAAGCTCGCCAAGGCGATAACGACGATTTCCAGCGAGAGGATGAAGTCGGTGCGGATGGCGGCGCGGATTTTTTCTTGTTCAACTACTGCCGGATTGCGCATGTCTTCGTGCGTGTCTGCGTGGGCATCGTCGTGATGCAGCAGGCGGTGCAGGATTTTTTCGACGCCTTCGTAGCAGAGGTAGGCGCCGCCAATCATCAGCACCAGCGGCACGGCGGCAGGCAAAAAGGCGCTCAGGAGAAAAGCGGCGGGGACGATGATGGCTTTGTTGAGCAGCGAGCCTTTGCTCACCGCCCAAATAATCGGCAACTCGCGGCTGGCGTGGAGGCCGGTGAGCTGGTTGGCGTTGAGCGCGAGGTCATCGCCGAGTACGCCCGCCGTTTTTTTGGTGGCGATTTTGGTCATCGCCGCGACGTCATCGAGCAGCGAGGCGACGTCGTCCAGCAGCGCGAAGAATCCGCCCGCCATCGTCAGCCCTCCACCGGCGCGGGCGTTTCCGCGTAGGGGTCGGCGTAGCCGAGTTTGGCGAGGATTTCGCGTTCGGTGTTTTCCATTTTTTCCGCTTCCTCGTCTTCGATGTGGTCGTAACCGAGCAGGTGGAGGAAGCCGTGGATGACGATGTGCGCCCAATGCGCTTCCATCGTTTTTTTCTGCTCTTTCGCTTCACGGTTGACGACGGCGGCGGCAATGACCACGTCGCCCAACAGGCGCGGTTCTTCCGGCAAATCCCAGTCGCAGGGGAAGGAGAGGACGTTGGTCGGGTAGTCTTTGCCGCGATAGTCGCGGTTCAGCTCCTGCATTTCGTCGTTGTCAACGAGGCGTATGGTCAGCTCCAGCGCTTCTTCAATGGCGAGCGTTTCGCGCGCGGTTTCCAGCCAGCGTTGCAGGCGTTTTTCACTGGGAAAGCGTTCATCGTTGCCGAGTTCTTCGGTTTGGTAGTCAATGGTCAGGCTCATGGTGTCGGTTTTTCGTCGGGTTGTTCGGCGGCGGCGTAGGCTTCAACGATGCGCTGCACCAGCGGGTGGCGCACTACGTCCTGCGCGGCAAAGCGGGTGAAGGAGATGCCGTCCACGCCATCCAGAATGCGTGCGGCGTGTTTCAGCCCGCTGGTCACGCCCTTCGGCAGGTCAATTTGCGTCGCGTCTCCAGTAATCACGGCGGTCGAGCCGAAGCCGAGGCGGGTCAGAAACATCTTCATCTGCTCAACGGTGGTGTTTTGCGCCTCATCTAGGATGATGAAGGCGTCGTTCAGGGTGCGGCCACGCATGAAGGCGAGCGGCGCGATTTCGATGACGCCGCGCTCCATCAGCTTGGCAACGCGCTCGCCGCCGAGCATATCGTTCAGCGCGTCGTAGAGCGGGCGCAGGTAGGGGTCAACCTTCTGCGTCATGTCGCCGGGGAGGAAGCCGAGGCGTTCGCCCGCTTCCACCGCCGGGCGTACCAGCACCAGCTTGCGCACCTTGTCTTCGGCGAGATAGGAAACGGCAGCGGCGACGGCGAGATAGGTCTTGCCCGTCCCCGCCGGGCCGATGCCAAAATTGACGGCGTGCTCAAAGATGCGGCGCAGATAACGGCGCTGGTTTGAGCCGCGCCCGCTAATGGTGCCGCGCCGCGTTTCAATGCGGATGTCCTTGCCCTCGTCGCGCGCGGCGATTTCCCCGGCGAGCGTCGCCCCCGCATCACGCAGGGCGAGGTGGACATCATCGGCGTTCAGCACGCCGCTGCCGGTCTGCGCGTAGAGGTTTTCGATGACGAAACGCGCCTGCGCGCAGCGCCCCTCGTCGCCTTCCACTTGAAAGAGATGCCCGCGGTTGCCAATCTGCACGTGCAGTTGTTCTTCAATCAGGCGCAAATGCGCGTTTAGCTGCCCGACCAGCTCGCCCAGGCGGGTTTGGTCTTGCGGGGCAAGCTGGAAGGCCAAAGTATGTTTTTCACTCATGGATTTATGCGCTGTAACGCTGCGGGGCGCGCTGTCCTTCCGCCTCAATCAGGCGGCCGCGCAGCGAGTTCTTGTAAGCGGCGGTAATCTGCACCTTGGCGAAGCGGCCAATCAGCGACTGCGGCGCCTGAAAATTGACGACGCGGTTGTTCTCGGTGCGGCCGCAAACCTCTTTCGCATTCTTCTTCGAGATGCCATCAACCAGCACCCACTGCTCGCTGCCGACCATATCGGCAGAAATCTGCGCCGCCATCTGCAAGATGCGCGCCTGCAAGCGGGCAAGCCGCGCCTTTTTCACCTCCATCGGAATGCGGTCGGGCATCGCCGCCGCCGGCGTGCCGGGGCGCGGGCTGTAAATAAAGCTGAAGGAAGTGTCGTAGAAGACGTCTTCAATCAACTGCATCGTCGCCTCAAAATCGGCATCTTCCTCGCCGGGGAAGCCAACGATGAAATCCGAAGAAAAACTGATATTCGGGCGAATCTCGCGCAACCGTGCCAACTTTTCCTTGTATTCTGCCGCCTTGTGGCCGCGTTTCATCAGCGCCAGCACCTTGTCCGAACCGCTCTGCACCGGTAAATGCAGGTAGCTGACGAGTTGCGGCACGCGGCGATAGACCTCAATCAAACTGTCGGTGAACTCCACCGGATGCGAGGTGGTGAAGCGCACGCGGTCAATGCCGTCAATGGCGGCGACGTATTCGATGAGCAGCGCCAGGTCGGCGGTGCCGCCGTCAAAGAGCGCGCCACGGTAAGCGTTCACGTTCTGCCCGAGCAGATTGATTTCGCGCACGCCCTGCGCGGCAAGCGAGGCGCATTCGGCGATGACGTCGTCAAACGGGCGGCTGACTTCCTCGCCGCGCGTGTACGGTACGACGCAGAAAGTGCAGTATTTGGAGCAGCCTTCCATGACCGAGACGAAAGCGGTCGGTCCTTCGGCGCGCGGTTCGGGCAGGTGGTCAAATTTCTCGATTTCCGGGAAGGACACATCAACCACGCCGTCGCGTTTTTCCTGCGCCTCGCTGATGAGGTTGGGCAGGCGGTGCAGCGTCTGCGGGCCGAAAACGACATCGACCGCGGGCGCGCGGCGGCGCAGCTCCTCGCCTTCCTGCGAGGCGACGCAACCGCCGACGGCGATAATCACGTGCGGTTTGGCGTCCTTGAGCGGCTTCCAGCGGCCAATCTGCGAAAACACCTTCTCCTGCGCCTTCTCGCGGATGGAGCAAGTGTTGAGCAGCAAAATATCGGCCTCCTCCGGCGTATCGACCGGGGTGATGCCATGCGAGACCTTGAGCACGGCGAGCATCTTGGACGAGTCGTACTCGTTCATCTGGCAGCCATGCGTTTCAATATAAACGTGTTTTAGCAGTTGCGACATGATTGATATAAGTATGAAAAACGGCGCGCATTATAGCGAGTTCGCCCCAGCCGCGCGCAAATCCGCCGCTGTCAGCACGCCCAAATCCAGCAACGCGCGGGCGATGCCGTCCTCCTCCAGCGTACCGGTAATGTGCGATGCGACCGCTTTCAACTCGTCGCAGGCATCGCCCATCGCCACCGCGCAGCCGACTGCGGCGAACATCTCCACATCATTCAGACCGTCGCCGAATGCCATCGTCTCCTGTGGTGCAAAGCCGAGCGCGGCGCAGGCGTCCGCGATGCCGCGCGCCTTGCTGCCGTCCGCGTGCAGCAAATCCACCGCGCTGGCGTGGCTGCGCACGCTGCGGTAACGCCCGCCGTGGTCGGCGAGAATCGCCTGCAATGCCGCTTCCTCCTCAACAGGCGCCAGCACAATCATTTGATGCACCGCGTGTTCGCGGAAATAGTCGGGGGCGACGATGTAGCAGGGATAGCCGCGCAGGACGCGATGACTGCTGCCGCGCGAGCGCCCCGCCGCCATGTGGCGCTCGGAGACGAAGGTGTATTCCCAGTCGCGCGCGCGGAAAGCGCGGATGAGCGATTCAATATCGGCGACGGGCAGGGGATGCGCGGAGAGGATGCGCTCGCCGAGGCGGTTGTACTGGCCGTTGCTGGAGACGACCAGCGCAATCTCGCCAGATGCCACCAGTTGCGCGATGCGTGGCGGCAGGGCGGCATAACCGCGCCCGGTGGCAATCGCCGGGACGATGCCGCGGGCGCGCAGCGCGGCGATGGCGGCGAGGGTGGAAGGCGGGACGAAATCGCTGCGGTGGTCGTAGAGGGTGCGGTCGATGTCGAAAAAGATGGCGCGGGGCGTGTTCATGGGAATCTCTCAAGGGTGGCAATGGATTTATAGCAATCCTCACAAAGCCCTGTACGGCGTTGCGCCGCCTCGCCGTACAAAAGCGTACTGTCTTCGGCGGCGCGCCTTGTACAGAACTTTGTGAGTATCGCTATATGGCGCGTACCGGCGGGCGGACTCAGGAATCGTCCGTCCGGCGGACAAGACGGGCGGTATTGTAAACACACCCTAACCCAACCTGCGTGGTCTGCACATAAAACAAAAATGGAATCGTAGGGTGTATGCCACAGGCACGCACGCGGTTTCCGATGCAAAATTCCCGCGTGCGTGTTGGCTGAGCCGCCACGCGCCCTACGCACAGAATCCGCCATAGGGTGCGCCTTGTACAGAGCGTTGTGAGTATCGCTGCGACAAGCAGCGCGGCGCAAGGGCAACCTCATGCACGGTAACTGCCCCATAGCGCATGAGCTGTCGGAGCGGACAGTAGCGTCAGCGGCTGCGGCGTATCAGGATGGCCGCAAGGAGCGCAACGAGGGCGGCGGCAAGCAGCGGCGGGATGAACACCTGTGCCGTCCACCAGCCACGCGAGCCGGACGGATGCCCTGGCGCGAGGAGGATTTCTCCGGGGGGCGGGCTGCGCAGGCCGCCCGCAGTCTGCCAGCCCATCGGCAAATGGCTGGTGACGGCGGTATCGTGGCCGGTGAGGTCGCGGGTGGCCAGCACGGTGTACGGCGCTTGTTGCGGGACAACACGATCGGGCAGTTGGCGGTTGTCCCAATGGATGTTTCCGGTTTCGCATACCCAGCGACGCCAGGGGGTGATGGCGTCGCGCCTGCAGGTGAGCTGGCGGGCGATGCCGTGACCGCGGATTTCGGCTTCGATACCGCCGCCCTGCGAACCCGCAATGCGCTCCGCGATGCCAGCCAGCGCCGCGACGAAGAACACGAGGGCAATGAGCGTGCCTGCTGTTACGGCTATCCGGGGTTCATTTTGTTTGGGCGCTTTTTTGCCGTGGGGTGACACGGCGGTGCCTTGCAGTGCGTCCGCATCAAAACGGCATTCGACACGGCATTTGTGCTTCTTTTTATGGCTGGAATACAGGGTCACGACTTTTTTCAGCGCCTGTATGGCGTCTTCTCGCGGGACATTTTTGCCTGTCCCGGCATGGCGCAATTTCCATACGTACAGACAGCTGCCGTCTTCAAGAATTTGCCGCCCGTCCATGGAATTGCTATCGACAAATTCTATTATGAATGTGCAGCGATTATCTTCGGTAATCGCCGGGAATTGCAGATATACGCTGCGGGCGCGACTTCCCTCGGCAATTTCCATGACGTGCGGCGTTCTCACACAGGCAATGATATTGCGCGCCTTGTCCTCAAAGAAAAGATCCCTTTCCTGATCCAGACAGAATGTCTTTGCAATTTGTTGTGCGGCGGGTGTGTTGCCAGGGATTTCCCGGAATGCCATGTTTTTCTCCGCTCAGGTTGGCGGCGGGTCAAGCCCCTACGCCCGCCGCTTCCGCCGCATCAGCCGCCCCAAATCGTCCATCAGCGTGTACACCACCGGAATCACCACCAGACTTAACAAGGTAGAGGTGACGAGGCCGCTCACCACCGCCGCCGCCATCGGCTGCGGGAAGGTCGGGTCGCCCCGTCCCCAGCCGAGCAGGAGCGGCGTCATTCCCGCGCCCATCGCCACGCTGGTCATGATGATGGGGCGGGCGCGTTTGTGGCAAGCGTCAATCAATGCGTCGTAGCGGCTCATGCCGTCGCGGCGTTCGGCGAGGATGGCGTAGTCCACCAGCAGGATGGAGTTTTTGCTGGCGATGCCCATCAGCATGATGAAGCCGATCATCGACGCCATGTTGATGCCGTCGCCGAGGATGATGAGCCCGGCGAAGGCGCCGCCGATGGAGAGCGGCAATGCCATGAGGATGGTGAAGGGTTGCAGCACGCGGTGGAAGAGCAGGACGAGGATGGCGTAGATGCAGAAGATACCGACGCCCATCGCCAGCACAAAGCCGCCGAAGAGTTCTTTCATCATCTCCGCCTGTCCTTCGTCGCTGGCGCGCACCGCAGGCGGTAGGTGTTGCATGGTCGGGGTGTTCTGGATGGCATCGACCAGTTCGCCCAGCGCGCCGTGGCCGACTTGCGTCGTGATGCGGATTTCGCGGGCACGGTCGTAGCGGGTGATTTGTGCCGGGCCACCGCTGAAGGCGAGGCGGGCAACGTCGCCGACGCGGGTATCGCCGCTGCCGACGGTCAAGTCTTCCAGCGTCGCCAAATCGGCGCGCGCCGCTTCGGGCAGACGGACGATAATCGGCAGTTGGCGGCTGTCGAGGTTGAGTTTGGCGAGGCGCTGTTCGTAGTCGCCTTGTGTCGCAATGCGCAGGGTGTCCGCCAGTTGCAGGGTGGTGATGCCGCGGTCGGCCATTTTCAGCGGGTCGGGGTAGAGCCGCAGTTCTTCGCGAGCGAGGCTTTTGGTGCTGGTGACGCTGCCCGCATTCGGCAGGGCGCGGATGTCGCGCATCAGCGCCTGTGCGGTGTCGTCCAGCAGTTGCGGGTTGTCGCTGGTGAGCGAGAGGATGTAGCCCGGCGTGCCGCCGTTACTCAAGCCCACGGTAAAGCGCGCGCCGGCGACGCCTTGCAGCCGCGCTTCGATGTCGTGTTCGATGGCGCTTTTTGTGGGGCGGGTGCCGCGCGGCGCGAGGACGATTTCGAGGCTGGCGCGGTGGCGGCTTTTGCCGCCGTTGTTGCCGATGTCGCCGGTGATGCGGCCAACGGCGCTGAAGACGTGGGCGACGCCGGGGACGTCGGCAATCGCCCGCCGCGCCGCTTCGCTGACGGCAAGGGTGTCATCGAGGGTCGCGTCCGGGGTGAGCTCAATGCTGATGCGGGTTTGGTCCATGTCGTCGTCCGGCATGAAGCCGCTCGGCAGGTGGCTGACCAGCGCCAGCGAGGCGATGAACAGCGCGATGGTGACGATGAGCGTCGTCCAGCGCCAGCGCAGGGTGAGGCCAACGAAGGTGAGATAGGCGCGCATCAGCGCGCTGTCGCGGCGCACCGTTTCGCGCGTCTCCGCCTTGAGGGTGTAGGCGGCCATCATCGGCGTCACCAGACGGGCGACGGCGAGCGAGAAGAAGACCGCGATGGCCGCCGTCCAGCCAAACTGGCGGAAGAACTGGCCGATGACGCCGCTCATGAAGGCGGTCGGCAGGAAGACGGCAATCAGGGTGAAGGTGGTGGCGATGACCGCGAGGCCAATCTCGTCCGCCGCCTCCATCGCCGCCTCATAGGGCGACTTGCCGCCGCGCAGGTGGCGGATGATGTTCTCAATCTCCACAATCGCATCATCAACCAGCACGCCGATGACCAGCGACAGCGCCAACAGCGAGATGATATTCAGACTGAAGCCGAGCAGCCACATCACCAAAAACGCCGGAATCACCGACAGCGGCAGGGCGACGGCGGCGAGCAGCGTCGCGCGCCAGTTGCGCAGGAAGACAAACACCACCGCCACCGCGAGAATGCCGCCCTCAACCAGCATATCGAGCGAATTTTCATAATCCTCCTCGACCGGGGTGGCGCGGTCATACACCTTGGTGATGGTGAATTGCGGAAAATCCGCCTGCACCCGCGCCAGCTCCGCCTCCACCACCGCGCGCACCGCCGTCTCGCTCGCGCCGCGACTGCGCACAATCTCAAAAGCGACCACCGTCTCGCCGTCAAACAGCGCCAGCGAATCCGCCTCCGCCGCGCCATCGCGGATAGCGGCAAAATCGCCGAGACGCTGCGCCCCGCCCGCCGCCTGAATCCGCAAATCGGCGAGCGCCGCCGCCTGCGTTTCCGCCCCCAGCGCGCGCACCGACTGCTTGCCGCCGCCAATCTGCGCCTCGCCGCCGGATGCATCGCGCTGCAACGCCGCCACCTGCGCCGCCACCGCACCAATCGGCAAACCAAGCGCCTTCAGCCGCAGCGGGTCGGGCAACACCTCCACCGTGCGCGACAGCCCGCCGATGCGGCTGACACTGCCAACACCGGGCAGGGCGAGCAGGCGGCGCGACAGACGGTCATCGACAAACCACGACAGCGCCAGCGTATCCATGCCGCGCGCCGACACCGAAAACGTGAGCAGCGGCATCCCGCTCGTCCCCACCTTGGAAATCACCGGATCGAGCGCATCGGCGGGCAAATCACTGCGAATCTCGCCGACGGCGGAGCGCACCTCATCGAGCGCCTCCTGCAAATCCTTCTCCAGCCGGAACTCAACCACCGTGGTGGACAGCCCGGTCTGCAAGGCGCTGCGAATCTTCTTCACCCCGTCGATGGAGGCAACGCGGCTCTCCACCTTCTTCGCCACATCCGATTCGAGCTGTTGCGGCGACGCGCCGGAAAGCGACACCGAGACAATCACCACCGGAAAATCCATATCGGGAAACTGCTGCACCCGCATCGCACGAAACCCGTGCCAGCCACCGAGGGCAAGCAGGGCGAACAACAACACCGCGACCAGCGGATTGCGGATAGACCAGGCTGAGACGTTCATGAAATTTCCTTCTGACAATGACAACAAAATACGCGGTGGGGCGGGCATTCCCCCCTC
>NZ_CALJAH010000445.1 GCF_938028185.1 uncultured Cardiobacterium sp.
ACCTTCCGCGTCGGCGGGCGCGACTACCACTACCGCCAATACGAAAACAGCTTCAGCCAGCCCAATGCCGCCGTCTGCCAGCAAATGCTCAACTGGGCGGTGGCGCAGGCGGGCAGCGACGCCGACCTGCTTGAACTCTACTGCGGCAACGGCAACTTCACCCTGCCGCTCGCCGCGCATTACCGCAAAGTGCTCGCGACTGAAGTCAGCAAAAGCAGCATCCGCGCGCTGCGTGAAAACCTCGCCGCAAACGGCATCGACAACATCGCCGTCGCCCGCCTCTCCGCCGCCGAGCTGGGCGAAGCACTGCGCGGCGTGCGCCCCTTCCGCCGTCTGCAACAGGACGGCATCGACCTCGCCGCCTACGCATTCGATACCGTCTTCGTGGACCCGCCGCGCGCGGGCATCGACGCGGACACCCTCACCCTCATCGCCCGCTACCCGCGCATCCTCTACATCTCCTGCAACCCGGAGACGCTCGCCGCCAACCTGCACACCCTCTGCCAGACGCACCGCATCCGCGCCTGCGCGCTGTTTGACCAGTTCCCGTTCACCCCGCACATCGAAAGCGGGGTGGTGCTGACGCGCGCGTAAATCCGCGCCGCCCGGCGCGGTCGCAGTCGCTACAATAGCCGCCGTTTTTCCTGATTGAACCACTCATGAATCCCTCCCTCAAAGGCTTCTGCCTCACCCTCGTGACAATTTTGATGTGGGCATCGCTGCCGCTCATCCTGCAACAAGTGCTGCCGGTGATGTCGCCGCGCACCGTCGTCGCCTGCCGCTTCGCCGCCGCCGCGCTCATCCTTGGCCTGTTCCTGCGCGCCAAAAACCGCCTGCCGCATCCGCACACCCTTCTGCAAAAACGCTACCGCTGGCTCATCCTCATCGGCATCCTGGGGCTGGTCGGCAACTTTTGGCTGTTCAGCAGCTCGCTTTTGTATCTTTCCGCCGCCGCCTCGCAGGTGTTGGCGCAACTGTCGCCATTCATCCTGCTCTTCGCCGGGATTGCCGTCCTCAAAGAACCGCTGCGCAAAAACCAAATCATCGGCGCGGGCATCCTCTTCGTCGGCATCCTGCTGTTTTTTAACCGCGAACTGCCGCAGATGTTCAGCGGCGGCATCAGCCGACAAAGCATCGGCATCGGTCTGAGCCTGCTCGGCTGCATCAGTTGGGCGGCCTACGGTCTCGTGCAGAAACTGCTGCTGCAACGCTTCACCGCGCCGCAAGTGCTGTTCGTCTTCTACTGCGGCTGCGCGCTCTTCGCCGCGCCGTTCGCCGATTGGTCGGAGCTGGGCAACCTTAACGGCTACCAATGGCTCTGCCTGCTCTACTGCTGCCTCAACACGCCGATTGCCTACGGCGCCTTCGCCGAAGCGCTCAACCACTGGGAAGTCGGCAAAGTCTCGACCACCATCACCCTCGTGCCGCTCTTTACCATCGCCTTTGCCGCACTGGCGCACCAGTTCGTCCCGGCAAAATTCGCCGCGCCCGACCTCAACCTGCTCGCCGCCCTCGGCGCCGCGCTGGTCGTCACCGGCGCCATCTGCTCAGCACTGAATCGCCGCCCGCCACGACGCTGATGCGCAGAAAATGCCGCCCGCCGCCACCGCTTCCGCTATAATTCGCGCATCATGCGGGTGTAGCTCAATGGCAGAGCAGAAGCTTCCCAAGCTTACGACGAGGGTTCGATTCCCTTCACCCGCTCCAAACCCAACCATCAGCGCCGCGCAGGCGCTTTCTTTTTGCCTGAAAACTAAAGGGTTAAAGCCATTTTCCTGCAATCAGGAACTACCAACGAAAACCACGGAATACCAACAATTTTGTTGGTACTTCTGTTGGTAGATATACTCGCGCCGCCACGACGGCCAAAAAAATACCAACAACACCCCTGGAAACCGCTATGGGAAAGCTCACCGACCGCCATTGTCGCAACCTGACCGTCCCCGGCAAGTATGCTGACGGCCACGGCCTCTATCTGCACGTTACCGCCAAGGGGCGATACTGGCGCGCCGCCTACCGTTTCGACGGCAAACAGAAGACCGCCAGCTTTGGCATCTATCCACGGGTAAGCCTGAAAGACGCCCGCGCCCTGCACGCTCATTTTCTGGCCGACCTCACCCAAGGCATTGACCCGAACGCGGCGAGGAAGGCGGCGAAGGCGGAAGAACGCACGGAGGAGCGCGCCAGCTTCGCCCGCCTGGCTGAACAATGGCTGGAAAATACCAACAAGGCGCGGGCATGGACGGAGCGCCGCCGCAAGAAAATCACCAGCCAACTGCGCGCCCACATCCTGCCCGCCTTTGGTGCGCTCGACATCCGCCATCTTCGCCCCGTGCAAATCGTAGAACTGGTACAGGGCATTGACCGGCGGGGTACCAACAGCACGGCGCATGATTGTCTCGACATCATCCGCCGCATCTGCGCCTATGCCGTGCAACTGGAAATCAGGGAAACCAGCCCTGCCGCCCACCTGAAAGACATCCTGCCGAAGAAAGCCAGCGAACCGATGCGCCACGTCATCGCCCCTGACGACGTTGGCCGCATCCTGCTGACCCTCGAACGCGCGCCCACGCTGAACCCTGCCGTCAAAGCCTACGTTCGCCTCATGCCGCTGCTGTTCACCCGCCCTGACGAACTGCGCACGATGCGCTGGGAAGAACTCGACCTGGCCGCCGCCCTTTGGACGAAACCCGCCCACACCATGAAGAAGCGGCGCGTCCACCTCATCCCGCTACCCCGGCAGGCGCTCGCACTCATCGAAGCCATGCGCATCCATACCGGCCACCTGCCCCATGTGTTTGCCAACCCGGCCACGGGCAAGCCCATCAGCAACGGCGCGGCGCAGCGGCTGAAAGTGCGCAACGGCCTGCATGAAGAAATCACCTGGCACGGCTGGCGACATACCGCATCCACCCTGCTCAACGAACAGGGCTACGACCGCGACCACATCGAAATGCAACTTGCCCACGCCGACAAAAACAGCATACGCGGCACCTACAACCATGCGCAGTATCTCGACCAGCGGCGGGCGATGCTGCAAGCGTGGGCGGACTGGCTCGACGACCTAAAGCGGCAGGCATTGGACAGGGAACGCCATTGATAGCCTCTGCGCGTGGTAGTAACATCGCTACACAAACCAGGAGCCGCCCATGACCACCATCACCAGCCGCTATTTCAACCAGCACACCAGCAAAGTACAGAAAGCCGCCGAACACGCGCCCGTCATCATCACCCGCCGGGGCGAACCCTCGCACGTCCTCATGAGTATTGCCGACTTCCGCCGCCTGGCAGCGAACGCCGAAGGCGCCACGGGCGAACCCGCCACCAGCACGGCGCGCAATGCCTACGAGTACCTGACGCCATCCAATCCCGCCGTGGCTGATACCGAACTGGAAATACCGCCGCGCAGCAAAGCGCAACGCCGCCCCGTGGAGTTTTGAATGTACCTGCTCGACACCAACCTCATCAGCGAAACCCGCCGCATCCCCAAAATAAATGCGGGCGTGGCTAAATGGCTGAAACAGACACCGAAAGAAAGCCTCTACACCTGCGCAGTCGTCATGATGGAGCTGGAGCGGGGCGTTTTGGGTATGGAGCGGAAAGACCCGGCGCAAGGGCTACACCTGCGCCGCTGGCTAGAACAAGACGTAAAGCGCCGCTTTGCTGGCCGCATCCTGCCGATAGACGAAGACACCGCCACAATCTGCGCCCGCCTACACGTCCCCGACCGCTCACCGGAAAACGACGCATGGATTGCCGCCATTGCTATCCAGCATCACCTAACTATCGTTACCCGCAACGTGGCGGACTTCACCGAAAGCGGGGCGAAGCTGTTAAATCCTTTTGAGGTAGTGAATAGACGCTAAATACAGTTTTGCCGTGCCTAGCTCGACGGGGCGAAAACGGGCAACCCAACCCGCTGGCATGGCAGCCTTATTGGGTAAACGCTTGGGAGGCGCTATGTTTAGAAAATACTTTACGCTGCCAGAAGCGGCAAAAATTTTGGCAGATAAGCTGCAAAATACAGAAATATCCGAAATCGATTTGTTGCTTGCTGCCAAAGATGGGGATTTAATCCTTTCGCTAGTATTTCAAGAACCGCCGCTATGCTTGCTAACAGCTAGAATGGAAAGCCTAACAGAAAAAGAAATAGCTGCTGCTCGCTCTAATATATGCCTAGATTATGCAAACGGTGA
>NZ_CALJAH010000446.1 GCF_938028185.1 uncultured Cardiobacterium sp.
TAACCAAACCTGCTAATGAAATCATCATGTTATGGCCAATTGTAAACAGCGCCTACGTCCTGCCCAATCCTCGCAGCAACCGTGCCGCCATCCGCCGCTGCATGACGCCCACAAAAAACGCCGCATCCCGCGGCGTTTGACATCCTTAAAACCCTCGTACCGGAGCTTACTGCGGCAGATAGGCGTCCTTAGTAATGCCGCGCAGTTGGGCGTAGGGCAGGACGCGGGTGTTTTCGCCGCCCGCCAGGCCAAAGCTGATGACAGCGGTCGCGGGATAGGTGATAACCAGACCATCGGCGCTGAAGTGGATGTTGTCGGTGTCATGGTGCAGGCTTTCCAAATAGGCTTCGTCGTAGGTTTCGCTGTTTTTGTCGGCAGGGTCGCTGCCGGTTGCCGCCTTGTCCGCCGCGTCCAGCAACGGGTAGAGCGCGCTTTTGTCGCCTTGCAGGAGGTCGGCGAGGATGAGGCGCTGGCCGTTGTCGTCAAAGAGATACCAGTTTTTTTCGCTGACGGGGTGTACGCCGCCGAAATCCTGCACGGTGGTGACGGTGAACTGTTCAACCTGGTTGTGGCGGCCATAGTGGGCAGGGCGCACGCTCCAGGAGGCGTTGCGCAGTGCGGCGCAGTCGTCGCGGTCGGTATCTTCGATGCTGTCGAGGATGGTTTGTTTGAGGGCATCCGGCGTGGGGATGTCGCGGTTGATTTGCGCGTCAATGCGCGGATTGCCGGTTTTGATGGTGGCGACGGCTGTCGTGATGGTGGCATCGCCGCCGCAGGTTTTGACGAAGCGCTGCCAAACGGGGTCATGGCTGTAATCGGCGGGGGTTACGGCTTCGGTTTCGCTGTAGAGGCTGGCGGCTTGGGCGGTACTGGCGGCGATGAGGACGAGGGGCAGCAGGGGTTTGCGGTGCATGGTGGGCTCCGGGTGAATTTGGGCGAATTTTGGCGCGACCGTTTGCTGCTGTCCAGCCGTCCTGGCGCGGCAAAGCGGCGATATAGCCATCCACCGAAAGCCTCATACTGTGTTGCGCCGCTTCGCCGTACAACC
>NZ_CALJAH010000447.1 GCF_938028185.1 uncultured Cardiobacterium sp.
CTTTTTATATTTAGTCTTCATAATGTTTTCCTATATAAGGAGAATAATTTGGATCATGTTTGACCATTGGACCAATTATATATTCAGATTCGCTTAGTGTAATTTTACGATTATTATCTTGTAAATTAAGTTTGTGTGTAGGTTGATAAGAATTTTTTTCAGGAGAATTAAACCCGCTCAAAGTCTCATCCAGTTCTGGCGCGCAGAAAAAAATAACCACACGCACAATGACGGCGAGGATGGTCAAACCAATCAAGATTTCCATAACAGCCTCCTGTTTGTCTAAGGTATATGTATGATATTACGCCTGATTTTATCAGTACGTCAAGTTTGCCACCTGTACCGCATTGGTGTGCCACAGGCGGCAGCGTTCACTGCTACGCGCGCGGATGGCCTTTTTTGAAGACTTTGGCGAGGTATTCTTCGCTGTAGTCGATGTACTCGGCGGTAATATCGGGCGAGCCATGCCCCAATATCAGGCCAATCAGCCGGAGATCCGCGCCGTTCTCCGACAGGTGCGTCGCGCAGGCATGGCGCAGGCGGTGCAGGGTAATGTGCTTTTTGAAAGGGGAATATTCGTTGTTGATACGCGCATTCAACTCCTGCATATCGTTGTCGTCCAGCGGACGGTCGCCCTTGGGCGAGACAAAGAAAAAATTGCTGCAATGGGCTGATAGCTTGGTGGGACGCACCTTTTTCAGGTAGGCACGCAGGCTTTTCCGGAGGACGCCCATGAAAGGCACAAAACGCTGCTTGCCGCGCTTGCCGTAGCGAATGAAGATGAAGCGCTGCTCCCAGTTCACGTCGCAATACTGCAATTTGCAGATTTCACTGCGGCGCATCCCGGTAGAGTAGGCGAGGTCAATGATGGCGTAGTCAGTGATGCCCTGCGCCGTTGTGCGCGGAATATTGGCAAAGATGACCCCGATTTCTTCCGGCGAGATGTAATTCGCCTGGCGACGCTGCCTCGGCATGGTCAACCCCGGCATCCGCAGTGGCAACTTGTAAAACTTGATCCACCGGTTGAGGACGACGGTCGCCGTGGCGAAGGTCGAACGCGAGTATTGGTTGTCAATTATCTCGCGCAAATAGGCCTCGATGTTCGCCTCGCTCAGCGCGCTTTCGCCGTGCTGCTCCATCCATCTGGCGATGCGGGTCAGTGCGGAACGGTAGCAACGGATGGAAAGATTCGACAATTTCCGCCGCATCCGCTGGGCTGCGAGAAACGCGTCCGCCTGTTCAAACATGGTGATGCTCCTTTGCTGAAAATCCATCATCGCCAACCACGCCCCTGCGCAGCCGTGCTCTGTCTCCCGAACGCGGGACAACAGGACGGCACGATTATCCACAAAAAATGTGGGTAACACGAAAAAAACGCGCTATAGTGCGGACAACGCCCGGATGAGCGCATCATCCACAATGCCCCCTGTTGGTCATCCCTCGCGGGACGGGCTGCAAGACCAACGCACCGGCTCGCCGGTTATTAAATCCCGCTGCCCCGGCAGCATCTCACCCTTGGGGGACACGTTCCCCGGGGGAAGTTGTCTCCCGTTTTCCTATAGGAGACAACTATGTATAATGCTCAACAATATTCAGAGGCGCTATATCGCCTCGAAGCAGCGAGATTTACTCGCAAACAAGGAGAAATAATCATGCAACTAATTG
>NZ_CALJAH010000448.1 GCF_938028185.1 uncultured Cardiobacterium sp.
CCCCGCTGCGGGCTTCGCCCTGCGGGGGAGGGGGAATTTCGCTTTTACCCGCAGACTCTAAACAGGCTCTAAAAGCGGTACTGCACCTGCGCGCCGCCGCTGATTTGTGTTTTTTCCTGACCAGCGGGCTGTTTTTCGCCTTGCCCGCCAGTTGCAGTGCCTCGATGCCGATGCCCGCCGACCAGTTTTCGTTGAACTGGAGCATCCAGCCCGCCGAGGCGCCGTAGCCGTACACGCCCGCTTTCGGCTGGTAGGTGCGGTAGCCGTTGCGCGCGCTTTGTGCCGGGGTAACGCCAAAATAGGTCTGCTGGTAGTCGCGGTCGGCGAGGCGCAGGTCGGCGGCGAGGGTGATGCTGTCGCTGTCGCTTTGCCAGACCTTGCCGGAGACGCTAAGGCGGTAGTCGTTGCCGTGGTGTTTCTGCCCGCTCAGGCGGAAATTGGCGGCGGCGGTCAGGGCGATTTGCGGCGTGAGGTGTTGCGCGGCGCGCAGTTGCAACGCGGCGCCCGCCTTGACGTCGCCCATGCCGCGCAGCGAGCGGTCTTTGTTTTTGCTTTTTTCGCGGCGGCCGGGGTCGTAATTGAGCGCGGCGCTGGCGTAGCTGCCGCTGTTTTCGTTGAGGTATTCGCCGCCAATGCCACGGGCGCTGTCGAGAAACCATGCGCCGCGCTGGATGCTGAGGGTCGGCAATGCCGGGACGGGGTTTTTGTTGACGCTGGCGCGGTAGCGGTCGCTGCCGGGGTATTCCGGGGCGATGCCCGTGGCGAGGCCGAGGCGGATTTCGGTGTTATCAGCCGCGCGGACGGCGGGGAGGGTCGCCAGTATCAGGGCGACGGTGAGGGTTTTGTTCATGGGATGCTCCTTGATTGAAGGTTTGGGCATCCCGGCCAAGATGAGGCGGATTGTACGCAGTCGCAGCGGATGTTTTTTGCGCTTCGTGCGGCGGGTTTTTAGGGACTGTTTACCATTCGGCGGATAAGCCTCTCTCTTGCTTCGCAAGCAATGCTTGTCGCTGCGCGAGCTGTTCCAGTCCCTTTGGGAGAGGGGTTGGGGTGAGGGCAGAAAAATCATTGAAAAACAGGAAATTCAGTTCATGAGCAATATCGCTCACCCCCACCCCGACCCTCCCCCGCTGCGGGCTTCGCCCTGCAGGGGAGGGGGAATTTCACCCGCAAACTCTAAACAGGTTCTTATTGGGAGAAGCGCGGGCGCTTAAAGCGGCAGCACTTCCAGGCCGACGCTGTAATCGTAGAGGTGCGGCGTGTCCTTGACGACGTCGCTCGGCACTTCGTGTTCGGTGTTGAGCCAGTACAGCCCGGCTTCCGGCCAGTCGATGGTGACGATGCCGTCGGCGTCGGTTTTCAGCTCGGTAAATTCGTGGCTGCGGTAGCGCATTCCGTCTTTGGCGAGGCGTACCCGCGCATTCGCCAGCGGCTTGCCGTCAAAGACCACGCGGAACTGCGCCTTTTCCCCGGCGTAGAGTTCGTTCGGGTGGGTCAGGTATTCGATGTCCAGCCCCTTGGCAGCGGGCTTGATGGCCTCCGCCGTCGGCTCGCCGAGGGTGGCGAAGGTTTCCGCTTCCAGGCTGCGGTGGCGGTAGTTTTCGTGTTTTTGGTCGGGGATGGGTTTTTCTTTCTGGTACTGCTCCGGCGTGCCGCGCCAGCGCGGTTTGGGGTCGCCTTCGCCGTAGTTGAACTGAATGTATTCCTGCTGGTCCACGAAGCGGTGTGTGCCTTGCTGGCTCAGCTTGGCGTCGTAGCTGCTGCGCAGTTTGCCCTTGGTCAGGTTTTCTTTTTCGATTTCCTTGCCGTCCGGGGCGTAGGCGTGCAGGTTTTCGGTCGGTCGGCCATTGTGGTTGACGTCAAAGGGGAAATCGGACGCGCCGCTGTCAATGGTGACGTAGTCTTTTTCGCCGGAAAGCTGGGTGCTGCTGGGACGAATCCAGACGTTGTGCGCGCTAGCAAAGCCGCTTACCAGCAGGACGAGGGCGGCGAGATGGGTACGTTTCATGGGAATCTCCGGTTATGGGGCAATGGTGAGGGTGATTTCGCCGAGTTCGCTCTTGCCGCTAGCCTTGGCTTCGGTTTTTTCCTTGACCGGCAGGGTGAAGGGGATGCTGACCGCTTCGATGCCGCCTTCTTCGCGCACGGCTTCAATCATCAGGGTGTAGCTGCCGTCTTTCAGCTTGGCAAGACGCGGGTCGTCGGACTTGATTTCGATGGTGTGCTTGCCTGGCTTTTGCGTGGCGCCGGTGATGGCGTCGGGCAGCGGCTTCAGGCTGCGCCCGCCCTTGCGCCACCAGTTGCGCAATTCTTTCAGGTATTTGAGGCCTTCCTGCGGATTGTCCGCCTTGCCCTTAATGAAGTACCACAGGCTCAGGTGCTCGACCAGCTTTTTGTCGCTGTCTTCGACCCAAACGGCGACGTAGGGGCGGTGGTATTCGCTGCTTTTGATGTCGGGGATGGTGACTTCAATGCTGAAGTCAGCCGCCTGGGCGGTGGTTGCCAGCAAGAGCGCTGCGGTGAGGAGGGTTTTTTTCATGGGTTTTCCTGTGGGTGAATGGAGGCGTGATGATAGGTTTTTTGGGAATGGTTCGCAATATGCGTGCGGTCAATCGTCACGGGCGAGCCAGTTGATGGCGGCGGCGGTGCGCGCGGCGATGTCGTCGAAATGGCCGC
>NZ_CALJAH010000449.1 GCF_938028185.1 uncultured Cardiobacterium sp.
ATTGACGGCGAAGACCAGGGCGGTATTTCTAAAGCAGTCAATTGGCAGGGCGGTGGCGGTTTCCGCTATTACAAATTGGCGCCAACGCTGATTGTGCGCGACCATTGGGGCAATCAATCATTAACCCCGCCTACAACGCGGCGCAATTGGCAGAAGCGCTGGCAAAGATTCAGGGTTTTACCTATCAGCCTTCAGAAACCTTGTGGTGGCAGCATGGCTATTCGAGTGAGCGCGATTTTATTTATGTAACCACGCAGAATCTTTCCGTCAGTCAATTGCAGACGATTGCCAATGAGGTCGGCGCGGGGCGCAGTTTGTTGATTTGTTGCAGTGCCTTTCATGGCATTTCTGCCGCGCAGGCGGCGGAACGCTGGCCGAATTTGACCTTGTGCAAGATTCCGCGCGAAATTCTGCAGCGCTGCGAATGGGAGCATGACGATTACAGCTTGAATGTTGCCAATTTGCCCATGGCAACCGCCGGAAAATCTGCCGATAGCGGCGACAAGGCAGCGGCACAAGGCGATTTGTTTGCCGGAGATAAGTCATGAGTAACCGCATTCTGCACGCTATCAGCAGCCGCCTTTCTTTGCGCCCGCCGCAGGCGGAATCGCTTGCCAAGCTGGCGCAGGCGCTCGATGCCGCGCCAACGATGCTCAAGCATGAGCGCGATGTTGCCGCCATTCTCGCCGCGCTCAAGGGGCTGTTCCCGACACTAAGCGATTTTGAGCGCGAGTTTCCCTCGCTTTGTTTTGCCCTGGCGACCGGGGTCGGCAAGACGCGCTTGATGGGCGCTTGCATTGCCTATTTGCATCTGCGCTATGGCATTAACAATTTCTTTGTCCTCGCGCCCAACTTGACCATTTACAACAAGCTGATTGCCGATTTCACCCCGAACACACCGAAATATGTCTTCAAGGGCATTGCCGAATTTGCGCAGCAAGCGCCGCGCGTGATTACCGGCGACAATTACGACCAGCAGTATATGTTTAGTGGCGAGTTCTGGAGTGAGGTACGTATCAATGTCTTTAATATCGCCAAGATTAACAGCGAGGTGCGCGGCGGCAAGGAACCGCGTATCAAGCGGATGCGCGAGGTGCTGGGCGACAGTTATTTCAATCATTTGGCGAATCTGCCCGATTTGGTGCTGCTGATGGATGAGTCGCACCGCTACCGCGCGCAAGCGGGAATGCGCGCCATTAACGAACTCAAGCCGCTGTTCGGTCTGGAGCTGACGGCGACGCCGTTTGTGGAAGCGGGCAAGGCGCAGGTCGCGTTCCGCAATGTCATCATGGATTATCCGCTGGCGCGGGCAATGGCGGACGGCTTCGTCAAGGAGCCTGCCGTCGCCACCCGCGACCATTTCCAGGCGGATGTGTATTCGCCGGAGGAAATCGAGCAAATCAAGCTGGAAGACGGCGTGCGCCTGCATGAAACGACCAAAATCGAGCTGCTCACCTATGCGCGCGAAAACGGCGGTCAAGCCGTTCATGCTGGTAATTGCCCGCGACACCACGCACGCGGCGCAGCTCAAGGCGCTGCTGGAATCGCCGCAGTTTTTTGCCGGGCGCTATGCAGGCAAGGTGATTCAGGTTGATTCAAGCAAGAGCGGCAAGGACGAGGAGGAGATGGTCGCCCGCCTGCTTGCGGTGGAAAGCTGCGACGAGCCGACGGAAATCGTCATTCACGTCAATATGTTGAAAGAGGGCTGGGACGTGACCAACCTCTACACCATCGTGCCGCTACGCGCCGCCAATGCGCGCACGCTGGTGGAGCAGAGTATTGGTCGCGGTCTACGCCTGCCCTACGGCAAACGCACCGGGGTGAAGGCGGTGGATTGGCTAAATATCGTCGCCCATGACAAGTTTCAGGAAATTGTTGATGAGGCAAACCGAGGCGATTCGTTGCTACGGCTGCAGCAGGTGATTTTGGCGGAACCCGCCGCTGCCGAGAAAAAGGAAAGCGTGCAGGTGGCTTCCAATGTGGAAACGCGGCTGGGACTGGCAGCGGCGGACGATGTCGCGCCTGTCTTCAGCAGTGAAGCGGAGAAGGCAGCGGCGCGGGTTACGCTGGAGGTCATTGAGGAATACGAAACCCGCCGCGATTTGTTGCCAACCAGCGCCGCGCTACGCCAGCCTGAAGTACAGGCGGCGATTGCGGCGGAAGTGGCGGCGCGCTTGCAATCCAAACAGGGCGAATTGCTGCCCGACACGCCGCTGGATGTGGCGGCAGTGGTCGCGGCGACAGCGGCGACCGTCGCGCAGCAGACGATTGATATTCCGCGCATTAGCGTCGTGCCAACCGGCAAGGTAACGACAGGCTTTCATCCGTTCACGCTGGACGTGAGCAGGCTGCATTTGCGACCGGGCGCGGATGAAATCCTGCTGCACGGGCTGCTCAATAACGAACAGCAGCGCATAGCGGCGGAAAGCAGCCGCTGGGAGCAGCGCGTGGAGGATTACATCGTGCGGGAGCTGGTGGATTATGACGACGTGGATTATTTCACCCAGTCAGCACTGCTGTACGAGCTGGCGGGGCGGATGGTGCAACACCTGCGCAGTTATTTGACGGAAGACGAGGCGCTCAACGTGCTGCAAAGGAACGCAAAGCTCATCGCCGGGGAAATCCACGCACAAATGCAGGCGCATTTCTTTGCAGAAGCGGCGGGATTTGAGGTGCGGGTCAGCCGTGGCTTTACCGCGCTCAAGCCTTGCAACTTCACCGCGACGGCGGGCCAGCCGCACCATTTCCGCGAAACAGTCGCGGACGTCAGCCGCATCAAGAGCATGCTGTTTAACGGTTTTCAAAAATGCCTGTACCCGCTGCAAAAATTTCATTCCGATACCGAACGGCGCTTTGCCGTCATCCTCGAACGCGATGCGCAAAAGTGGTTCCGCCCGGTCAAGGGACTGTTTCAAATCTATTACCAGCTTGGCGCGGTGCAGGCGGAATACATCCCCGATTTCGTCGCGGAGACAGACGACGCCATCCTGATGGCCGAGACGAAAAAGCGCGCCGAACTGGCGAGCGGCGAAGTGCAGGCGAAAGCCGCCGCTGCCGCGCGCTGGTGCGGGCAGGCAAGCGACTACGCAGCTTCAG
>NZ_CALJAH010000450.1 GCF_938028185.1 uncultured Cardiobacterium sp.
CCGCTCGGCAAGGCAAAACTTTACGACTACCAAAGCCGGGTGGAGAGCGCGGCGGGCGCGTTCTACTGGCACATCCAGCCGGGCGACACCCTGCAACATCGCGACTATGGCCGCGAAGACGACAAACTCTGCGCCGAACAGGGCGCAAGCGAACTCAGCTGGAGCCGCAACCTCGCCGTCAGCACCGACCAGGTCGGACAATGGTTCGGGCGGAAAATCGACGACGGCGCGGCGGCGGGCAAAGGCTCGGTCTTCGCCGTGATGGTCGTCATCTACGTCATCTTCAACATTCCCGCCTGGCTGACGATGGACAGCGACGACTTCGGCATATCCCTCTTTATCACCCTCGCCGCCATCGTCGGCCTCACCCGCCTCGGCAAACGGGGCGACTGGCACGACGTCCTCAAAGACGACGATGATGACGACTGAACGGAGCCTCGGATGAAACGCAACACCTACTACGCCATCGCCGCCAGCGTGCTGATTTTCTGCACCATCATCAACTACGGCATGAGCAACCTCGAAAACACTGGCGGCACACGCAGCCACAGCGGCGGCTTCTTCGGCAGCGGCGGCGGTGGCTACAGCAGCGGCAGTTGGCATAAATAACGCCACCGCTTTACCCGTTATACATACACAATAGTCGCTACCCTTAATGTAAATGGCTTTACCCATGACCTACGCCCCCGGCAATCACGCCCTGCTTGACCTCTACGGCTGCGATGCCGCCCTGCTCGCCGATGCCGCCGCGTTGCAGGCATTGCTCCAGCGCGCGGCCGATGCCGCAGGCGCGACCACGCTCGCCGCGCATTTTCATCATTTTGGCGACGGCATGGGCGTCACCGGCGTGCTGCTGCTCGCCGAGTCGCATCTCAGCATTCACACCTGGCCGGAGCATGGTTTTGCCGCGCTGGATGTGTTTTTGTGTGGCGACGGGCAACTGGAACGCGCCCGCGTCCTTCTCTGCAATGACTTGCGCGCGGAGCGCGCCGATTGGCGGGAATTTTCTCGCGGAATCAGCGTGCCAGGATAATTTTCTGCGATACAGTATTTTACGCAAATAACAGACATTCTCATTTGAAAGCTAAAATCTGTCGGCGTATGATGCGCTCCGGGATCCCGCCAACCCTTTCACACACATTTTGAGGTAAATCATGAAAAATCTGCTCTTTTCCCTGCTTTTTTGTGTCGTTTCGCCGCTGTTCGCGGCAGACGGCAAGCCGTTCACGGTGGTGACGACGTTCACCGTTATCGCCGATATGGCGCAGAATGTCGCCGGTGATGACGCCACGGTGCTCTCCATCACCAAGCCCGGCGCGGAAATCCACGACTATGAGCCGACGCCGCAGGATTTGGTCAAGGCGCAGCAGGCCGATTTGGTGCTCTGGAACGGGCTGAATCTGGAGCGCTGGTTTGAGCGCTTCTTCGCCAATGTGAAGGATGTGCCGTCCGTGGTCGTTACCGAAGGCGTCGAGCCGATGTCCATTCATGGCGGCGAGTACGATGGCAAGCCGAATCCGCACGCCTGGATGTCGGTCAGTAATGCCAAAATTTATGTGAAGAATATTGAGGCGGCGCTCGCCAAGCATGACCCGGCGCACGCCGACAATTATCACAAGAACGCCGCCGCTTATCTCGCCAAGCTGGAAGCGATGGATGCGAAGTTGAAGGAGGAAGTGGCGAAAATCCCGCCGGAGCAGCGCTGGCTGGTTTCGAGCGAGGGCGCGTTCAGTTATCTCGCCCGCGATTTGGGTTTCAAGGAAGCCTATTTGTGGCCGATTAATGCCGAGCAGCAAGGCACGCCGCAGCAGGTGAGCGCCTTGATTGAGACGGTGCGCGCCAACAAGATTCCGGTGGTCTTCAGCGAAAGCACGATTTCCGACAAACCGGCGAAGCAGGTGGCGAAGGAGAGTGGCGCGAAATACGGCGGCGTGCTTTATGTGGATTCGCTTTCTGCCGCCGACGGCCCGGTGCCGACGTATCTGGATTTGCTCAAAGTCACGACCGACACGGTGATCAATGGCTTCCAGCACTGACGCGATTACGCTTGACGTTGCGCACGTCAGCGTCACTTATCCGAACGGCCATCAGGCTATCCGCGATGTCAGTTTTTCCCTGCAAGGGCGCACCGTTTGCGCCCTTGTCGGCGTGAACGGCTCCGGCAAATCGACGCTGTTCAACACCATCATGGGCATCATCCGCCCGCAGTCCGGCAGCGTCCGCGTCAATGGCCTGCCGGTGGCGCAGGCGATGCGGCAGAACGGCATTGCCTATGTGCCGCAAAGCGAGAATATCGACTGGCATTTCCCGATTTTGGTGAAAGATGTGGTGATGCTGGGGCGCTACGGCCACATGGGAATGCTGCGCCGTCCGCGTGCCGCCGACCGTGACGCGGTTGCCGCCGCAATGGAACGCCTCGGCATCAGCGATTTGGCGGCGCGGCAAATCGGCGCGCTGTCCGGCGGGCAGAAAAAGCGCGTTTTCCTCGCCCGCGCGCTCGCCCAGCAAAGCCGCATTATCTTGCTCGATGAACCGTTTACCGGGGTCGATGCGAAGACGGAATTTGCGGTGATGGAACTGTTGAAGACCCTGCGCGACGAGGGCTATCTGATTCTGGTCTCTACCCACAACCTCGGCGCGGTGCCGCAGTATTGCAACGAAGTGGTGCTGATTAACCGCGAACTCATCGCCCACGGCGACATTCACGAAATTTACACCGTCGATAATCTGGAGCGCGCTTTCGGCAGCGTGCTGAAAAACATCGGCCTCGGCGAAGTCGCGCCGCAAGTGCGCATCGTCAGCGACGACGAACATCCCGCCGTTTTCGTCGGTGACAGGAGCAGCCAGCCATGACCGCCCTGCTCGAACCCCTGCAATACGGCTTCATGGTCAAGGCGCTCATCAGCGCGGCGGCGGTCGGCGGCGTCTGCGCACTGCTTTCCGTCTATCTCATGCTCAAGGGCTGGTCGCTGATAGGAGACGCGCTCTCGCACGCGGTCGTCCCCGGCGTCGCGCTCGCCTACCTGTGGAAACTGCCCTACGCCCTCGGCGCCTTCACCACCGGCATCCTCGCAGCTAGCGCGATGCTCGTGCTGAAACGCCTGCCGATGCTGCGGCAGGACGCCATCATCGGCCTCGTCTTCACCACCTTCTTTGCCGCAGGCCTCTTCATCATTTCGCTCTATCCGACCGGCATCAACCTGCAAGCGGTCATCTACGGCAACATCCTCGGCATCGACGACCGCGACCTCTGGCAAATGCTCGCCATCTGCGCCGTCTCGCTCGCGGTCATCGCCGCCAAATGGCGCGACCTGATGCTCTACTTTTTCGATGACATCCAGGCCGTTACCGCCGGGCTGCCCGTCGCCCGCCTGCGCTGGACGTTTTTCCTGCTGGTCAGCGCCGCCGTCGTCGCCGCACTGCAAACCGTCGGCGCAATACTGGTCATCGCCCTGCTGATTACCCCCGGCGCGACCGCCTTCCTCCTCTGCCGCAGCTTCGGCAAAGTGCTGATTACCGCTTTTATCATCGGCGTCACGACCGCCGTCATCGGCACCTACGCCAGCTACTACCTCGACAGCATCACCGGCGCGGTCATCGTCGTCCTGCAAGGCGGCCTGTTCCTCGCCGTCTTCGCCGTCCGCCGCCTGCAACACCTCGCCCACCTGCGCCATGAATCCCGTCCTTGAAGCCCTGCAATACCCCTTCATGCAGCAAGCGCTCGCCATCGCCCTGCTGCTCGCCGTCACCTGCGCCCTGCTCTCCTGCTACATCGTCCACAAAGGCTGGGCGCTGATGGGCGACGCCATCTCGCACGCCGTCCTCCCCGGCATCGTCATCGCCGACAGCCTCGGCCTGCCGCTCATCCTCGGCGCCTTCGCCGCAGGCCTCACCTGCACCCTCGTCACCGGCTGGCTCGAAGAACGCAGCACCCTGAAAAGCGACACCCTGCTCGGCATCACCTTCGCCACCCTCTTTGCCGCCGGCTTCCTCCTCTACCAAAAAAGCGGCACCGACCAGCACCTCACCCACATCCTCTTTGGCAACCTGCTCGGCATGACGCTCGGCCAGCGCTGGCAAGTCATCGCCATCTGCGCCGCCGTGCTCGCCGTGCTTGCCGTCAAATGGCGCGACTACCTGCTCTACACCTTCGACGAAGCCCAAGCCCGCCTCGCCGGGCTGAACGTCCCCGTGCTGCGCACCAGCCTGCTGGTCATGCTGACCCTGACCGCCATCGGCGCGATGCAGGCGGTCGGCGTCATCCTTGTCGTTGCCATGCTCATCGCCCCCGGCGTCAGCGCGCAGCTTGTGACCAAACGCTTCCACCATACCCTCATTGTCGCGGTAATACTGTCGGTGGCGGCCACCTGCGGCGGCGTCCTCTTAAGCTACCATCTGGATGCCTCGACTGGCGCCAGCATCGTCCTCTGCCAGTCCGCCGGGTTCGTGCTGATGCTGGCGCTGCGGGCGGTGCTGCGCGGGCGGTAATGCCGCAAATGTGGCAAAGCTGCTTCCCGCCCGGCATAATGCCTGCCGTCGCAACCATGCGACAACATTTCACAACATGGAGCATGACATGAAAACACACACCCTCGGACTTGGTATTGCAACCCTCATCCTGGTCAGCGCTTGCGGCGGTGGCGGTGGCAGTGATTCGCCGAGCGACCCGAAAGCCCCGGACAACCAGGTGACAGGCGCTTATCGCGGCAAGGCATTTGTCGTTGCCAGCGGCAGCCAGCCCGGCAGCATCAATGAAGCAAAAAACGTCGGCAGTGATGCCCTTGCCGTACTCAATGCCAACGGCAAACAGGTCGCGCTGCAAATCCCCGGTGTTATCGCCGGTAGCCTGACCCAGATTAACGGCAACCTCAACTACAACGGCAAGAGCTACAAACTGTTCTATGCCAGCGGCACCAACTACAGAAACAGCAAATTCGGCTATATCAACGACGGCAACGAAGACTACATCTTCAGCCAGGGGCTGCCGACGGCGAATATGCCGAGCAGCGGCAGCGTGCGCTACGCCGGTATCGCCGTGCTGGGCAAAGGCGGTGCGGTTGGCCCGGCACCGGCCAATTTCACCGCCGATTTCGGCCAGAAAACCCTGAGCGCGGACATCACCCCGCTGCAAAACAGCCGCGTCGCCTTCAACCCGATCAAGTTCAACGCGACCATCAACGGCAACAGCTTCAGCACCGGCGACGGCGCCGTACAAAGTACCGGCTACTTCTATGGCGACAATGCACGCGAACTGGGCGGCGTGCTGCACGACAGCTCACAAAGCCTCGGTGGCAGCTTTGGCGCCATCCGCGCCGAGTGATTCATTGCGAACCACATCAGGGGCTGCCGTGTGCAGCCCTTTTTTACGCGCGGAGAACGCATTGAACAGACTTTCATGGATTTTCACCGCCCGCCCCGCCATAATGCCGCCGTTGTCGCGCTGCGACGACATCCGCATTCCAATGGAGACATCACATGAAAAAACACGCACTTGGACTGACCATCGCCACCCTGCTGCTCACCGCTTGCGGCGGCAGCGACAGCAACGACAATCCTGCCGTTGATCCGGGCAAGCCGAATAACGGCGGCAACAATCCGCCGACCGCCCCCGGCAAAAACGACAACACCCCGTCTGCGCCGAACGATTCCGGCAAAAACAACGACGGCAGCAGCCAGCTCATCCCGCCGCCGGTTAATCAGGGTGGCCAGCAGAACAAGGACAAAGCCGTCGGGCAGTTCCAGGGCAAGGCATTCGTTGTACCGCTGGGCAAACAGCCGAATGGTCTTGCTGACGCGCAAAGTGTCGGTAGCGACAAACTCAACGTACTCAACATCAACGGCAAACAACTGCCGCTGGAAATTGCCAACATCCGCGCCGGCAATATGCTCCGAATGCAAAACAGCACCGTTGATGGCAAAAGCTACAAACTGTTCGTCGTCAGCGGCACCATCTACCAAAACCAAAAATTCGGCTACATCAACGACGGCAACGAAGACTACATCTTCAGCCAGGGCGCACCGACGGCGAATATGCCGACAGCGGGCGTTGCCAAATACAGCGGCGCCGCAGCCGTTGGTCGTGCCGCCGTCGCTGATACCGCGCTGGCCAACTTCAGCGCCAATTTCGGCGAAAAAACGCTCACCGGCAGCATTACCAAAAACGCCAACGGCCAGATTGACTTTAACCCGATCAACATCGCGGCGGACATCAACGGCAACAGCTTCAGCACCAAGAGCGACGCCGCCGTCCGCAGTACCGGCAGCTTCTACGGCGACAACGCCCGCGAACTCGGCGGTATCTTCCAGGACAGCACGCAAACACTCTCCGGCAGCTTTGGCGCAGTGCGCACCAGCACCAGCAGCAACTAAAAGCCGCGTTTGCCACACCAAGGGTCGCCTCGCGACCCTTTTTTCATAACCGTAATCCATCGCGCCATAAAACTTTCATGTTGCAAGCGGGATAATGACGCCGTTGTCGCAGCACAACGACATTGCCAACTTATCAGGAGACGTCCCGTGAAAAAACAAACCGTTGCATTCGCCATGATTACCGCGTTGTTACTCACCGCCTGTGGTGGTGATGACAAAGACAAAGACCGCCTGCCGTCCGATCCGGACCGCGACACCCACCGCCGCGATGACCGCGATTACGATGCCCGTCGCAGTTACCACGGCGACAGTTACGTCGTCGCCAACAGTCGCAATCGCACCGACAGCCGCGACTTGCAAACGCTGAACAGCAACAACCTCGATACCCTGAACGTTGACGGCAAACGCCTGCCGTCGCGCCAAATCGGCATCGTCACCAGCGGCGTGCCGCACATCAAGGCGCGCAACGGCACGACGGTTAACGGCGTCAGCTACAAAAACTTCCTCGTCAGCGGCCACGGCTACCGTAACAGCCGCTTCGGTTACATTACCCACGGCGGCACCGACTACGTCTTCAGCCAGGGCGCGTTTACCGAAAATATGCCGACCAGCGGCAGCGCCCGCTACGACGGTGAAGCCGTTGTCGGTCGCGACGGCACAGCCGAAGTCGCCAATGCCGATTTCAACGTCAATTTCGGCAACCGTACCGTCAGCGGACGCATCAGCGCCGACCGCGACAGCGACATCCGCTTCGATCCGGTTTACATCGACGCCCGCATTCGCGGCAACCAGTTCTACAGCGACGGCACCGTCAGCAGCAGCGGCCACTTCTACGGTAACAACGCGCGCGAACTGGGCGGCGTTTTCCACGACAGCCGCCAGCAACTGCGCGGCAGCTTCGGCGCCAAACGCGACGACTAATCTCCGTCAAAACCACATCAAAGGGCTGCAATGGCAGCCCTTTTTTGCGCCTGCACCAACAGCGCATAAAAAAACCGCCTTGCGGCGGTTTTCTCGTATCAGGCTTTGGCCTGGCGGTAAAGGTCGGCGACATACGGCCAGTTCACCACGTTCCACCACGCTTCCAGATAATCCGGGCGTTTGTTCTGGTAGTGGAGGTAGTAGGCGTGCTCCCAGACGTCGCAGCCGAGAATCGGCGTGCCCTGCACGGCGGCGGTGTCCATCAGCGGGTTGTCCTGGTTCGGGGTGCTGGTAATCGCCAGTTTGCCGTCCTTGCCGACAATCAGCCATGCCCAGCCGGAGCCGAACTGTTTGATGCCCGCGTCCTTGAAGGCGGTTTTGAAGGCGTCAAAGCTGCCAAAGGCGGCGTTGATGGCGTCCAGCAGCTCGCCTTGCGGCGCGCCGCCGCCGTTCGGGCTCATCACGTTCCAGTAGAGATTGTGGTTGTAGTAGCCGCCGCCGTTGTTGCGCACCGCTGCCGGGTGTTTGCTGATGTTGGCGAAAATGGCTTCCAGCGTTTCACCCGCCAGCGGGCTGTCCTTGATGGCAGCGGTGAAGTTGTCGAAATAGGCCTTGTGGTGGCGGCCGTGGTGGATTTCCATCGTGGTTTTGTCGATGACCGGCTCCAGTGCGTCTGCGGGGTAGGGCAGGGGGGCGAAGGTGTAGTTTGTCATGGTGGGGTTCTCCGTGTTTGTGGGGCGGCTATTATTGGCGCGCGCACGCGGGTTTTCAAGTTTTTCTGTTTGTTTTTTGTTTAATGTTTTGTTTTTCTGTTTGGTCTATGCGCGAAATATGGTTTGGCGGTAGTGGCGCAGTTCGTTGATGGAGTCCTGGATGTCGGCAAGTGCCTGATGTGTCGTGTTTTTGACGAAGGTGTGCTGCGGGTACCAGCGGCGCACCAGCTCTTTCAGGGTGGAGACGTCAAGGTTGCGGTAGTGAAAGTAGTCTTCGAGTTCGGGCATGAGGCGTGCCATGAAGCGGCGATCCTGACAGATGCTGTTGCCGCAGAGCGGGGATTTTTTCGCCGGGACGTACTGGCGGATGAAGGCGAGGGTCGCCGCTTCTGCCTCTCGGGTGCTGATGGCACTCGCGCGGCAGCGCTCCAGCAGGCCGCTTTTGCCGTGGTGCTGGCGGTTCCAGTCGTCGAGATTGTCGAGGATTTCTGCGCTCTGGTGGATGGCAATCACCGGGCCTTCGGCGAGGAGGTTGAGCTGCGCGTCGGTGACGAGGGTGGCGATTTCGAGGATGTGGTCGGTCTGCGGGTCGAGGCCGGTCATTTCGAGGTCAATCCAGACGAGGTTGTCGGGGTGTTGCATGATGGTGTTCCTTGGGTTGGGGGGTAGGTTGGGTTATGGGCTGTTTACAATTGAAAAATCTCCCTCTCCTGCAGGGCGAAGCCCGCAGCGGGGGAGGGCCGGGGAGGGGGTGAGCGATATTATTGATAAGCCGAAATTCCGATTTTTCAATTGATTGTTGCCATCACCCCCAATCGCTCTGTGAGAGAGGGATTGGGGGTAAGGGCTAGGCGCTGTTCACAATTGGCCATAACATGATGATTACATTCGCAGGTTTGGTTAAGGACTGTTTACCATTCAGCCGTAAACACGCCCAATCCAATACGGTTGCGTGGCGACGATTTTGTGAGCTACATCATTAGATTGTAGGGTGTGTGCCGCAGGCACGCACGCGTTTGCCGATGTCAAATTCCCGCGTGCGTGTCGGCTACGCCGCCACACACCCTACGCACGGAACCCGCCCGCTGCGGGTTTCGCCCTGCGGAGGAGGGAGGTCTAAATTGTAAACAGCCCTTAGCGCTACAAAATGCGCGATGGCGGGGCAATTCCTACCCCGTCTCTCCCAAACACTGCGCGCAGCTCCACGCCGATGACCACGCCCATTGCAGGTTGTAACCGCCGAGCCAGCCGGTGACGTCCAGCGCTTCGCCGATGAAATGCAGGCCGGGGTGTTTTTTCACCCGGAAGGTTTTCGGGTCAAGTTCGCGCGTGTCGATGCCGCCGCTGCACGCCTCCGCCTTGTGCATCCCTTCCGTGCCGCTCGGCATCACCGCGCGGTGTTGCAGTTCGTGCAGGATGCGGCTGAGTGCGGTGTCGCTGTGGTGTTGCAAGGGGTCTGCGGAGTAGGGCAGGGCAAGGTGGTCGGCGACGGCTTTCGGCAGGTGCGCGCGCAGGAATTGCGCGAGGGTTTGCTGCGGTTGGGCGCGTTTGGCGGCGACGAGTGCGTCGGCGGGCAGGTCGGGCAGCGGGTTTATGGTGAGCGTCTGCCCGCGTTGCCACCAGGTCGAGATTTGCAATACCGCCGGGCCGCTGATGCCACGGTGGGTGTAAAGGAGCTGGTCGCGGAAGGCGGGCGCGCCGTCGCACTGGATGATGACTTCATGGCTGACGCCTGCCAGCGTGGCGGGTGGTGCGGCGAGGGTGAGCGGGACGAGGGCAGGGCGGTAGGGGTAGTTGACGATGTGGTGCTGTTTGGCGATGCGTAGCGCGAGGTCGGTCGCGCCCAGTTTGGGGTACGACGGCGCGCCGCTGGCGATGACAAGATGTGGGGTGCGGTAGTCGCCGCGAGAGGTGTGCAGGCGGAATTGTTCGCCGTCGTGGTGATGTTCCAGCAGGGTGGTGGCGGGTTGCAGGGTCGCGCCGCTGTTGGTGAGCGCCCCGTGCAGGGCGGCGAGAATGCCGCGACTGCGCTGGTTGGCAAAGATTTGCCCCAGGTGTTTTTCGTGCCAGGTGATGCCGCGCGCGCCGAACCAGTCCAGCACATCTTGCGAGCGGTGGCGGGCGAGGGCGGCGCGGGGGAAGTGCGGGTTGTGGCTGTGATAGGTGTCGGCGCTGGCATTGGTGTTGGTGAAGTTGCAGCGGCCACCGCCGGAGACGCGGATTTTCGCGCCGAGGTCGGGGTTGTGGTCGAGCAGCAATACGCGCAGGCCGCGACCCGCGGCGTGGATGGCGCAGTAGGTACCGGCGGCACCGGCGCCGATGATGATGGCGTCGTAACGCATTCAGTCCTCGCGCAGATGGCGGCACCAGTAAAGCGTGGCGGCGATGACGCCGACCGGCATGGCGATGAGGTTCAGCAGCGGCACGGTGGTGAGCAGGCTGATGGCACCGCCGCAGGCGAGGCTGTCGCCACGGTGCTGGCGCAGGCGGGTGCGCTGGTCGCGGAAGCGGATGCCGTGGTTGGCCATCGGGTAGTCGAGGTATTGCAGCGCGGCGCACCAGGCGGTGTAGGTGAACCACAGCGGCGGCGCCAGCGGCGGCAGGATGAGGGCGAGGATGGGCGTCGGCAGGGCGAGTGCGAGAAAGTAGAGCGGTTTGTGCAGCTCTTGGGCGAAGCTGGTGAGGATTTCGCGCCACAGCGGCGTGTCGGCGGGTGGCGGTTCGCCGCGTTCGGCTTTTTCGACGGCGGCGGCGAGCAGGCTGTTGAACGGCGCGGCGATGAGGTTCGCCATCAGGCTGAAGCCGTAGTAGGTGAGAATGAGCAGGGCAATGGCGATGAGCGGGTAGAGCAGTCCGTGCAGCCAAGCGAGCCAGTCGGGGAGAAAGGCGGTAATCAGCGCGTCGCCGTAGTGGAAGGCGGCGTAGCTGCCTGCGGCGAAGAGGACGATGTTGACCGCGAGCGGCAGCAGGATGAAGCGGCGGATGCCGGGGCGGAAGAGCCAGGCAAAGGCTTCGGTGATGCAGTTAAGGGCGTTCATGGGCGCGGGTTTTTTGTTTTTTTGTGGCGGATGTTGGTGGTGTTCTGAAAGGTATAGTGGTGCTGCTTGTTCAAAACGCGCTCTCCCCCTTTGGTGGAAGGTCAGGGAGGGTGTGAACGATATTATTCAAGAGCCAAAATGGCGATTTTTTACGTTTGCTGCCCCACCCCACCCCTCCCCCACAGGGGGAGGGAGCATATCGGCGGTTTACATACAAGCGGCGTAGCCGACACGCACGCGGTGAAAAGCCAAAATGCGTGCCTGCGACACATCCTGCAGCCGCTTTGCGATTTGCTGAGCCGGTCGTAGGGTGGGGCTTGCCCCACCATCATGAAAGGTTCGGCATTGAAGTGT
>NZ_CALJAH010000451.1 GCF_938028185.1 uncultured Cardiobacterium sp.
GGCCCGGCAATGCCCAAGGTATAGCTGCCCGGCATCTGCTTGCCGTCGATGGTGCGGCTGCCTTCGATGCCATAGGTGGGCATCGCGCCAAATTGGTTTTCTTCGGCGCTGAAGCGGGTGATGGGCGCTTCGTGCAGGGTGATGCGCCCCAGTCCGCGCGAGGCGGTGATTTCGCCCGCGCCACGGCGTGCGCCGAAGTCGATGGTGTAGCGCAGGGTGGCGTCGTGCGTGGGGTCGGTGTCAAAGGCGCGGCCATTGTAGGTCGCCTTGCCCGCCGCCGGCAGGGTTTTGGTCGGGTCGATATATGCCGCGCCGCTTTCGTCTATGCCGAGGCGGTTCGCCAGGCTGTTGACGCCGCCGTTGATGGCAAGAATGCCTGCATGGAAGCCCTGGTAGGAGCGGATGTTGACATTTTCTGTGGTGCCGCTGCTATTTTTGCTGTCAATCGTCATTTGTGCCGGAAATTCGGCAAAACCGGCGGGGATGTGTGTGGTGTTGACCGTCAGTCCCTTGCCAAATTGTAGCTTGGTGATGGTATTGCCGTTGCGGTTCAGGGTAAATCCGGCGAAATCGCGCCAGGCGCTGTCATTGTCAGGTTCATCCCCGTCATCCGGCATGAAATAGGTTTTGCCGGTTCGGGCATTGCCGTCGGGTTTGTCAGCGGACGGGTTGTCATCGCCGCCACCGCCACCGCAGGCGGTGAGCAGGGCCAGAGCCGTCAATGCGGTCAGGAGTTGCAGTTTCATGGGAGTACCTCTCGGTTTGGGCTGGGGGAAAGGGTCGCGTCAGGTGGCGCGGGCAGTCAGCGGCATTGCGGCGGCAGGTAGCGCGCCGGGATGACGGTTTGGCATTGCCATTGTTTGCCCGCGCGGTCGTAGTGCAGGGTCAGCGTCGCGCCGCTGTATTTGTCGGCGTTTTCCAGGGTGATGCGGATGTCGCCGCTGGTTTCGACGTGGATGTTTTTGCCGGGAGACGGGTAGTTTTTGGTGTTGATTTTTTTGCCCGCTGCGAGTGCGTCGGCGAGGTCGTGTTGCAGAGCGCTCGCCGGGAGGAGGTTCTGCGCGATGCGGCTGCGGATGGTGTAGTCCTGGTAGGCCGGCAGGGCAATGGCGGAGACGATGCCGAGGGTGGCGAGGGTGGCGGTGCCGCCGCCGGCAAGTGCGGCGAGGTCGTCAATGCCGTTTTGCAGGTCTAGGGTCAGCGTCGGGTTTTTGCCGTCGCCGCGCAGGCGCAGGGCAACGGCGCCGCTCGCGGGCAGTTGGCTAGCGTCGGGCAGGGCGGCGAGGTCAAGCGGGGTTTGGGCGAGGTCGGCGTAGGTTTGCAGGCGCTTCAGGCCGTTGTAGTAGCTGTCGCGGCCGAGGTGGCGCTGGTTTTGGATGTAGGCGTAGGCGCTGTCGCCGAGGTCGATGTGTTCGGCGGCAAGCCAGCGGGCGACGGTCGGCGCATCGGCGGCGAGGTTTTTGCGCGCGAGCAGCGGCTGCGGCAGGTCGCTGATGAGGAGGTAGTCGCCTTCAGTGCGCAGGTAGTAGTGGTTTTGTAGTTGGCTCATCAGGGTTATGAAGGCGGCGTTCTGCGGGTTTTGTTGTGCGGCCTGGCTGGCGCCTTGTGCGGTGAGGCTGGTGAAGGCGAGGTGTTCGATGCCGTCTTGCAGGGTTTCGCGTTTGTTGAGCACGCCGCTTTGTTGCAGTTTGCCGAGCAGGGCGTCCAGCGCGGGTTTGGCACTTTGCGGTAGGACGAGGTAGCCGCCGTTGTCGTCGGCGAGGTAGTAAAGGGTGCCGAGGGCGGCGAGGTCGTCGGCGCTGATGCCGAGGGTTTGTTGTAGGGCTTGTTTGAGTTTGCCGCCGCTTTGTGCGATGCCTTCGATTTGCGCGTCGCTGGGCAGGGTGAGGGCGGCGAGCGCGCTGATGTCGCCGTGGTAGGGCAGGTCAAGTTTGGCGCCGCGGGCGGTTGGCAGGTTGAGCGGGGTGTTGTCCGGCTGGATGAGGCTGATTTGCAGGCGCGGGCGGTCGTCGCTCACGCTCCAGGCGAGGGCTAGTTGGCGTGTGTGGTCAAGGCCGAGGCGTTGCAGGATGGGCTGCCAGTCGCGTGTTTTCATTTGGATGAGCGGGTTTTGCGGGTCGAGCCAGAGGTAGAGGCCGTCCGCTTTGGGGTCGAGGCGGTTTTGTAGTGCGGTGAAGGGCGCGTCGCCGCCGTCTTCGTGCAGTAGTTTGAGGCTGTCCGCCGGATTCTGGACGAGGCCGGTGCTGAGCAGTAAGCGCTGGTTGGCGGCGTCGTAGCGGTAGGCGATGGGCGGGTTTTTCGGCGCGCTGATGCGGTCGGCACTGACTTGCCACGGCGCGGGGAAGGTTTGCGCCAGGGTTTGTTGGAGTGCCTGGTTGTCGGCGAATTGGGCGGTGGCGGCGATGAGCAGGTTCAGTTCGTTTTTGTCTTGTAGCAGGGCGATTTCCAGCGGGGCGTCGAGGTGCTGTTGCAGGTTTTGCAGCGGCTCGCGGGCTTCTGGCGGCAACAGGGTGAGGAGTTGCTGGATGAGGGCGCTGCGGATGGCGCCCGCTTGTGCGCGGTAGGCGTCGCTTTGGTAGATGGTGCTTGCGGGCAGGGCGTGGTTTTCGAGGAACCACGGGCTGGGCAGGCGCAGATAGGCGGCAGTTTGCGGCGGCAGGTTTGCTTGCAGCCAGCTTGGGGCGGGTGCGGCGTGGGTGACGCTGAGGGCAAGGGCGCAGGCGGCGGCGAGATGGCGGAGGTGCATGGGGTTTCCTTGTGTTTGGGGGTGGGGAAATTTTATACCGGCTAGTAGTGTCAGGCGTTGGACGCGGCGAGGACGCGCTTGACGGCGGCGTCGGCGTCCATGCGTGTCATGAAGGCGGCGAGGTGCGGGTATTCGCTGTACGGTTTCGGCGTTTTTACCGACCAGCGCGCCATGACGTAGGCGTAGGCGTCGGCGACGCTGCGGCGGTCGCGGTACACGTGGCCGCGTTCGCCGATGAGGCCGTCGAGAAATGTCATGACGCGGTCAATGCGCGCGTAGGCGGCTTCGCGCACAGCGTTGTGTGCGGCCGGGGTTTTGTCCGTGGTGTAGCGCGCCGGGGAGAACATCGGCCAGTAGGCGGGGTGGAAGTCGCCGGTGAGGAACGCCATGGTTTCGTTGAATTCAAACTGCGCTTCCAGGCCGTCTGCGGCGCCGAGGCGGGCGGCGGGGTGGCTGTCGGCGATGTATTGCAGGATGGCGTTCGCCTGGGTCATGGCGCGGCTGCCGCCGATGTCCAGCGCCGGCACCATGCCGAGCGGGTTGATTTTTTTGTATGCGGGGTCGGCGTAATCGACTTTCTGCACTTCGTAGTCGGCGTTCGCCCATTCGAGGGCGATCCAGCAGGCAAGGGCGCAGGTGCCGGGGGCGTAGTAGAGTTTCATGGGGGCTCCTTTTGGGTTTTAGGATAAAGCGGAATTTACATACAGGGTAGCGACTATGGTGTATGTAAAACGTCTGGCTATCCGTCTTTCAGAATACGGTAGGCAACGCCGGGCGCAAGGCGCAGCAGCCATTTGAGCAGGTGGGTTTTGCCAATGTAGTGTTCGCTATCACCGCGTTCAATAGCGCGGATGATAGCGGTGGCGACTGCGTCTGGTGTCATTTTGCCGGTGCCGCGTCCGGCGGTCATGCGGGTGGCAACGAGCGGCGGGATGATTTCTTGTACCTGGATGTGTGGCGCAGCAGCTTCGGTCTGGTAACGCAGGGCGCGGGTGAAGTTGTGTAGCCCGGCCTTGCTGGCACAGTACACCGGCGCGCTTTTTTTCGGCGCGAGCGCAAGGGCGGTGGTGATGTTGATGATGGCGCCCCAGGGGTTTTGCGCGAGCACGGGCAGCAGTCCGGCAGCAAGGGCGATGGGCGCTTCGAGGTTGAGCGCCAGTTCTTGCGCGAGGGTGGTTTGTAGTTGCTGCTGTGTGTCATGGATGAAATCGAGCGGGTGTTGCATCGCAGCGTTATTGATAAGGACGGCGATGTCGGGGTGTTCGTTTTCTATCCAGGCGATGAGGGTGGCGCGTTCGGCAGAGGATGCGAGGTCGCAGCGACGGTAAACGACGCCGGGCAGCGGCTGTTCGGGGAGGTGGCGGGCGCAGGTGATGACGCGGGCGCCGTGGTTTTGGAGCTGGGCGACAAGCGCCGCGCCGATGCCGGTAGTGCCGCCGGTGATGAGAATTTTTTGTTTGTCGAGGTTCATGGTTTTTGCGTGTTGGTGGATGGGTTATCGGGGGGCTTTTGTGCGTTGTAGTAATGCCCGCCCTTTGGCGGTCAGGCGGTATTTTTGGTTGGGGCTTTTGGGTTTGTCAGGCAAGGTCATTTCGACCAGGTTTTGTGTCAATGCGGGAACCAGATAGGTTGTTCTGAAACTTGCTCTATGTCTGATGGATAGTTTGTCCAGTAGTTCTACGACGCTTAATGGTTGGTGGTGTCCTAAAATGTATGCTGCCTCAAACAAATCCGTAATTGATATAGAAAAATCCGATGGCAAATGCCTTAACGTGATAGAACATCTTCTTGG
>NZ_CALJAH010000452.1 GCF_938028185.1 uncultured Cardiobacterium sp.
GGCAGCCACGTCCTGCGCGCCAAAATCGACATGGCCTCGCCCAACATCAACCTGCGCGACCCGGTCATCTACCGCATCCGCCACGCCGCGCACTTCCACGCGGGCGACTCATGGAAAGTCTATCCCATGTACGACTACACCCACTGCCTGTCGGACATGCTGGAAAACATCACTCACTCGCTCTGCACCCTCGAATTCGAAGACCACCGCCCGCTCTACGACTGGGTACTGAACGTCCTCGAAACGCCTTGCCACCCGCAACAAATCGAATTTGCCCGCCTCTCGCTCGAATACACCGTCCTCTCCAAACGCCGCCTGATTCAGCTCGTCAACGAAAAACACGTCAACGGCTGGGACGACCCGCGGATGCCGACCATTGCCGGAATGCGCCGCCGTGGCATCCCGGCGGGCGCGCTGCGCGAATTTTGCCGCAAAATCGGCATCAGCAAAGCCGACGGCACCATCGCCATCGAATACTTCGAAAGCACCATCCGTGACTACCTGAACGAACACGCCGCGCGGCGCATGACCGTCGTCCACCCGCTCAAACTCACCATCACCAGCCTGCCCGACGACCACGAAGAACACTACGAGCTCGCCAACCACCCGCAGGATGACAGCCAGGGCAGCCGCCGCGTTCCCTTCAGCAACACCCTCTACATCGAGCGCGACGACATCAGCGAAGCCCCGCCGAAAAAATGGAAACGCCTCGCCCCCGGCCAGGCAGTGCGCCTGCGCGGCAGCTACGTCATCACCTGCGACGAAATCATCAAGGACGCGGACGGCAACATCACCGAACTGCGCTGCCACCACGACCCGGACACCCTCGGCAAAAACCCCGAAGGCTACAAGGCAAACGGCGTCATCCACTGGGTCAGCGCCAAACACGCACTCGACTGCGAAATCCGCAACTACGACCGCCTCTTCAACCAGCCCAACCCGATGGAAGCGGACAACTTCCTTGACACGCTGAACCCCGAATCGCTCACCATCATCCACGGCGCGAAAACCGAACCCGCCGCCCCGGCGGAACCCGGCACCGTGTACCAGTTCGAGCGCCTCGGCTACTACGCGGTTGACCCCGACAGCACGGCGGACAAACCCGTCTTCAACCGCACCGTTGAGCTGCGCGACAGCTTCAAATAAACGGCAACATGGACGAAAAAATACCGGCGTAAAGCCGGTATTTTTATATCTGCGGGTGATGCCGCAGCCGGAGATATCCCCGTATTCAGGCGATGCGTTGCAGGATGGCTTCGCCTTTGGCCTGGTGGATGACGCTCATGGCGACATGGCCGGCGATGAGGACGAAAAAGGCAAAGGCGAGCGGGCCGTGGACATTGCCGAAGCTGGCCTGCATCTGCCGCGCCATGCCGGAGGCGGGGACGGCGAACATCATCGCGTACAGCGCGAGGTGTCCCGCCTTGACCGCAAAAGCGTTCGCCGGACGGCGGCGGTAATGGGCGAGCGCCCAAAGAAAGCGGACGAGCGCCAGCAGCATCAGCAGTACGCCGACGGCTTTGTGCGGCTTGATGAGGACGCGCAGACTGTCGTCGAGGTGCCAGGCGAGAGCGCTGGCGAACATAAAGCAGTAGCAGGCGGCCATGCCCCAGTGCAGGGCGCGGGAAACGGTGCCATAGCGGCGGGTGGTATCGGGTTGCATGAAATATCCTTTGAGCGGGTGGATTTTGAATAGCGTGCTATTTAGGACGCAATGAAGTATAGCTGGCTAACTATTTAGATAGCAAGCGATGCTTATGCTAAAATCCGCAACCTTATTATTTACAAGGAAATTTGGAGGAAATCATGCCACTGCCTCGAGAAGAATCCGCCGGGTATCTGGTCAATCATGCCGCACGACAGTTCGCGGTATTGCTGGCCGAACGGCTGAAGCCGCTCGGTCTCGCCCCGGCACAGAATGCGGTGCTGCTGGTGTTATGGCAGGAAGACGGCCTGAGCCAGCGCGAGCTGGTCGATGCACTCAATATCCGCCAGGCGACCGCCGCCAAAACGCTGGAGCGGATGGAGCGCGACGGCCTGATTGCGCGCGAGCCGCACCCGAACGATGCGCGCATCAAACTGATTCGCCTGACGGACAAGGCGCGGGCGCTGGAAGAAGAAGTGACGGGCATCGCCCGCAGCGTCAACCAGGAGGCACTGGCGACGCTGAGCGAGCACGAGCGCGGACTGTTTCTGGAAATGCTGAAGAAAATCATCGAACAACAGCGCACACTGACGGGCGGCGCGGCGCTGGAAGAAGAATAGGCGCGGATGGAAATCCGTAGAAACAAGCCGTAGGGGCGGTTAGCGCAGCGTAACCGCCCG
>NZ_CALJAH010000453.1 GCF_938028185.1 uncultured Cardiobacterium sp.
TTCCAGCGCCTTGTCGAGACCGGCGGTAAAGGCGGCGATTTCGCTATCAATAGTGGCGATATCGCTGCCTGCATTCATCAGACCGACGAGCTTGGTGAAATGCCCTTCCAGTTCGGTTTTGAAGTTGGCGTCGCGCGCGCCGATGGCGTTCTCCATCCCGCTCGCCTCAAACACGTCGAAATAAGTGTCCTGTACCTGATTGACCGCCTTGGCGGTATCGCCCGCCTGATAGGTCGTCTTTGCCTGCGCCAGCGAAGTCAGCAGCTCCTTCTGCGTCCCCGACCAGTCCTTGCCGGCGATAGCGCTGTCATCAACCGGCGGCGCGGCGCTTGCCGGGGCGGGTACGCCCTGCAACGCATCCTGCACATCGCCGAGCAGGGTAGAGACGCCATAGCCGAAGGCGTCAATCGAATCATTTGAATCCGCCTGCTTCATCAGCGCGGCAAACTCGCGGTTAATCACCTCTGCTGCCCGCGCCGATTTCTGCTGGCGGATGGTGGTTTCCATGTCGCTGTTCTTGAAGCCGTCGTACTGCGCCTGCTGCACCCGGCTTTTCGCCTCGGCGTGGTTGCCCTTTTCAAAGGCGGATACCGCCGCCGCCATGTGGTCGTCCAACGCCTGATACGCCGTCGCCCAGCCGGGGTCAATGCCGTCCAGCGCCGAATGCGCGCCGTGTGCGACCAGCTTGTGCCCGCTTTCCAGCACCGGCACCACCTTTTGCACCTCGTCGCGCAACGCCTGCAAGCGCTGCTGCACCTCGTCCTGCGGCGCGCCGTTGCCAATCAGGCGGCGGATATTGCCAAACTCCGCTTCCATCTCCGCACTCTTCTGCGCGGAAATGTTGATGCGGATGGGGCCTTCGAGATTTTCAAAGACTTCAAAGTAAGCCATCTGCACCTTCTTCTTCGCCTCGTCGGTGTTGCCCTGCTGATAGAGCGTGTTGGCAGCGTCCAGCCGCTGCGCGATATCATCAGCAAAGGCGCGGTAATCCTGCGCGGCGAGCGGCAGCGCGCAGAGAACGAACAGCCAGAGGAAGAAACGGCGGATGGCGGCGGGCATGGCAAAGCTCCCTGAAAAACGAAAACGATATTGTGACAAATTTGCGCGGCGCGGTGCAAACACCGGCACAGATTCCGCTTCCACCCTCTTGTAAAGACGGCATTTTTTCTGTAATTGCAAGCACTAAAACAATTGAGAAACCTTGCCAATTGCACTATCCTGCCCGCCCCGTCAAGCAGAACCGACCCCATGTCCCGCATCATCCAGCCCGATGAATTTTGCAACAGCTTCCGTCCGCGCCTCATTCTGCCGCATTACCAGTACGACGAAATCCAGCACCGCCACGCCAACGGCTACGAAGAAGTCCTACATATCAACGACCATTTCCGCCTCATCCGCGCCAGCCTGACCCTTGCCCGCCCGCTTGAGCACGCGCCCTTCGGCGGTTTCGGTTACATCGGCCTCTGCTTCACCTTCGCCGACGCCGACCCGAGCGCGCTCGCCCACCCGCACCTCTACCACCGCCGTATGAACATCAGCAACGGCTACCGCTACCGTGGCGGCATTGACCGCGCCCTGCACATCCCGCTCACCTACATCAGCCTGCGTTTTAACCGCGACCGGCTGAAAAACCTCGCCGCCGAACAGCCCCTGCCGCACTGGATGCAGACATTACTTGGCGATAACGACATCATCGACCACATTGACATCCCGCCCGCCCTGCGCCAGCACGCCTGGCAAATGAGCCGCCTTCCCCTCGCTGCCACCCCTGCTGCCCGCCTGCGCCTTGAAGCCGCCGCCCTGGAATGGCTGGCGATGGCGCTGGAATGGCACAACACCCCGCCCGCACCGGGCCAACGCATCGAACAGGCACGCGCCATCATCGAACACGAATACGGCGAACACCTCACCATTGCCAGCCTTGCCCGCCGCTGCGGCCTGAACGAATGCTACCTCAAGCGCCAATTCAAGGCGCAGACCGGACAAAGCATTGCCCAGGCGCTGAACGCGCGCCGCCTCGCCCGCGCCTGCGAGCTGCTGCGCGAATACCCCGAATACAGCCTGCGCGACATCGCCAGCCAGAGCGGCCATCCGCTCAACTACTTCTACCGCTGGTTTGAAAAATACCAGGGCGAAAGCCCCAGCGCCTACCGCGCCCGCCACAGCGGCAAAAATTCCCGAAATAACAGCGAAAAATTCCCGGAAACACCGTAGCAGCCACCCCCAAAAACCGATAATTGCGGGCATTGCAACCTTACCGGAGACAACCATGCAACCCCGCCCGCTCGCCCTCGCCTTGCTCGCTGCCCTGCCCGCCCTTGCCCACGGCGAAAACGCGACCACCCTGAAACCCGTCACCCTCACCAGCGAGCAGGGCGCCAGCGAAAACAACTACACCCTCCCGGCGAACAGCACCGCCACCGGCCTTGACCTCAGCCTGCGCCAAACGCCGCAAAGCGTCAGCATCATCACCGCGCGCCAATTAGAAGACCAGCAGGCGACTACCCTTGACCAGGCACTTGACCGCACCCCTGGCGTCTTCCACCGCACCTGGGGCAACCGCAACAGCGGCTACAACATCTACCTCTCGCGCGGCTACACCCTCGACAACTACCGCATTGACGGCGCCAGTCGCCAGGGCATGAACGGCACCCAGGCCATCAACAACAGCGACAGCGCCATCTACGAAAGCATCAGCCTCGTGCGCGGCGCGACCGGCCTTGCCAGCGGCACCGGCGAACCCGGCGGCGTCCTCGAACTCACACGCAAACGCCCGACGCGCGAAGCCCGCACCTGCATCGAAGCGGGCGGCGGCAACTGGAGCCACGTCCGCACCGTGCTGGACAGCAGCGGCGCGCTCAACCGCGACGGCAGCCTGCGCGGACGCGGTATCGCCGTTTACGACCACGGCGGCGACTGGCAACACCGCGCCAAACAAGACCGTGGCACCCTCTACGGCATCCTCGAATACGACCTCACCCCGCAGACCACCCTCACCCTCGGCCTGCAACACAACCAGATGCGCGCCCGCGGCAGCAGTATGCACAGCTTTGAAACCTACTACGGCAACGGCGCAAGCGGCTACCGCCCTACCCCCTTCGGCCCGCGCGACAACGCCTCTGCCCGCTGGGCATACAACCAGAGCCGCAGCAGCGAAATCTTTGCCCGCGTGAACCACCAGCTCAATGACAACTGGCAACTCGACGCCCAATACAGCTACACCTTCGGCAAGCGCGAACAGCGCTATGGTGTCGCCGGCACCTTCAACATCCAGCCGGACGGCGCGGCACGCCTCACCAGCGGCTACTGGGAACACGCGCCGAAAGAACACAACCTTGACCTCAACATCAGCGGCAAATACCCGCTGTGGGGACGCGAACACGAACTCAAAATCGGCGCCAGCTACAACCACTACGACGACTACCACAACCCGCTCTACGAGCGCGCCATGAGCCCGGTCGCCAACATCTTCACCTTCCAGGGCGACATCGCCCGCCCCGACTACCCTTACCAGGGCACAGGCGGCGAAAAAAACCGCAGCGCCAGCCTCTACGCCAGCACCAACCTGCACCTGACCGACCGCTGAAGCGTCCTCGCCGGGACGCGCCTCACCCACTGGCAGGCAAACAAACGCGACCACTACAACAACTTCAAAACCGAAACCCAAAAAGAAAACGCCATCCTCACCCCCTACCTTGGCACCAGCTACGACCTCAGCGACTGGCTCAGCGCCTACGCCAGCTACAGCACCATCTACAAACCCCAGGAAAACCGCGACATCCACCACCGCCGCCTTGACCCCGAACAAGGCAGCACCTACGAAATCGGGCTCAAAGGCGAATGGCTGGACGGCAAACTCGCGGCGGGCGCCGCCCTCTACCAGGGGCGCAAAAACAACATGGCCGTCAAGGCAGGCACCTACCCGGACGACCCCGATACCAACTATTACCGCGCCGAAGACGGCGCCAAAAACCACGGCTGGGAGCTCAATATCGGCGGCGAAATCAGGGAAGGCTGGCTTATTAACGCCAGCTACAGCCACAACCGCGCCAAAGACCGCAGCGGCAAACGCATCAACACCGACATCCCCGCCGACCAAATCAAACTGGCGACCAGCTACGTACCTGACAACCACTGGCAAATCGGCGGCAGCCTCAACTGGCAAAGCAAAACCCGGGAAACCCCGCGCATCAACGACCCCGTCATCCGCGCCGCCCACACCAACAAGGCACATACCACCCTCGACCTCATGGCGCGCTACCGCGTCAACGACAACCTCCAGTTCGGCATCAACGCCAACAACATCTTCAACAGCAAATACCGCGTCTCCCTTGGCTACCACAACTACGGCGCCCCACGCCACATCATGGCGACCCTGCGCTACGAATTTTGAAACACCAATCCCCTGTGGGAGCCGGTAGCGGGTTGGGGCGGGGGCTGTCCGTAGGTTGGGTTAGCGAGGAACGAGCGTAACCCAACAAAAAAATCGCGATAAAACGTTGGGTTACGGGCTTCGCCCTAACCCAACCTACGTCGGCTGTCGCCCCCTCCCCTGCGAAGCTGTAGAGACCTTCGGAGGATTGTCATATGGCAAACCGAAGCAAGACAACCCGCCGAAATACCCCTCCCCTGCAGGGCGCGCAGCGCCCGCAGC
>NZ_CALJAH010000454.1 GCF_938028185.1 uncultured Cardiobacterium sp.
CCAGACCGTGATGCGACAGGCACGCCATGAAAAACCGCCCCGAAGGGCGGTTTTTTTTTTGCGGCGGTTATTGGCCTTTTTTCTTGTCCGTCTTGGCGACGGGTTTGGCCGGTTGTGGCGGGGCGGAGCTTTCCGGGACTTCGCTCAGCACGTTGGCGTTGTTGTTTTCTACCGGTACTTCCGGCAGCGGTTTGATGTGCCAGATGTTTTTGGCGTAGTCCTCGATTGAGCGGTCGGAGGAGAAGTAGCCCATGTTGGCGATGTTGGCGATTGCCGATCTTGCCCAGGCGTCCTGGTCGCGGTAGCGGCGGTCAATCCGTCCCTGGGCTTCGACGTAGCTGCGGAAGTCGGCCAGTACCTGGTAGTAGTCGCTGAAGATGTGCAGGTTTTCGTGGTAGCGGCTCGGCTCTTCCGGTGAGAAGGCGCCGGAGGTTATCTGGATGACGGTTTCGTGCAGCTCGGGGTCGTTTTCGAGGTAGAGCAGCGGTGAGTAGCCGCGCTGGCGCAGCGCTTCGACTTGTTCGACGGTGTTGCCGAAGATGAAGATGTTTTCTTCGCCGACGGCATTCAGGATTTCGACGTTGGCGCCGTCCAGCGTGCCGACGGTGAGTGCGCCGTTCAATGCGAATTTCATGTTGCTGGTGCCGCTGGCTTCGGTGCCGGCGAGCGAGATTTGTTCGGAGATGTCCGCCGCCGGGATGATGAGCTGCGCCAGGCTGACGCCGTAGTTGGGGATGAAGACGACTTTGATGAGGTCGCGGATGCGGCCATCGTTGTTGATGACGTTGGCGATGTCGTTGATGAGGTGGATGATTTTTTTCGCCGCATAGTAGGCGCTCGCCGCTTTGCCGGCGAAGATGAAGACGCGCGGCACCCAGTCGGCATCCGGGTTTTTGAGGATGCGGTTGTATCTGCTGATGATGTGGAGGATGTTCATCAGTTGGCGTTTGTATTCGTGGATGCGCTTGATTTGGACGTCAAAGAGGGCATCCGGGCTGACGGTGATGCCGAGTTCGGCTTCAATCCAGTCGGCGAGGCGCTGTTTGTTTTGTCGTTTGACGGCGCGGATGTCGGCGCGGAAGGCGGCGTCTTCTTGCAGCGCTTTGAGCTTGGTCAGTTGTTCGAGGTGAACGCGCCAGTCGGCGCCGATGTGGCGGTCGATGAGTGCGGCGAGGTCGCGGTTGGCCAGCGCTATCCAGCGGCGCGGGGTGACGCCGTTGGTCACGTTGGTGAAGCGTTCGGGGTAGAGGCGGGCGAAGTCGGCGAAGATGGATTTGACCATGAGGTCGGAGTGGATTTTGGCGACGCCGTTGATTTTGTGCGAGCCGATAACCGCCAGCCATGCCATGCGCACCCGGCGTTCGCCGCCTTCGTCAATGAGGGAGACGCGGCGGATGAAATCGCCGTCGTAACCCTGTTTGCGCAGGCCATCGAGGAAGTGTTCGTTGATTTCAAAGATGAGTTGCAGGTGGCGCGGCAGGACGCGGCCCATCATTTCCACCGGCCAGGTTTCCAGCGCTTCGCCCATCAGGGTGTGGTTGGTGTAGCTGAAGATTTTGCCGCAGGCCGCCCAGGCGTCGTCCCATTTGACGCGGTGTTCGTCAATCAGGATGCGCATGAGTTCGGGGATGGCGAGCACCGGGTGGGTGTCGTTCAGGTGGATGGCGACGGTATCGACCAGGGTGCTGATGTCCGGGTTTTCTTTGAGGTGGCGGCGGACGATGTCCTGCACGGAGGCGGAGGTGAGGAAGTATTCCTGGCGCAGGCGCAACTCTCGGCCAACGGCGGTGGAGTCGTCCGGGTAGAGGACGCGCGAGACGTTTTCTGAGGTGGTTTGTTTTTCGATGGCAGCGAAGTAGTCGCCGCGGTTGAAGTCGCCGAGGTTGAAGGTGTCGCCGGCGTGTGCCGTCCACAGGCGCAGGGTGTTCGCCGCCGCGGTGCCGTAGCCGGGGATAATCTGGTCGTAAGCGAGCGCGGTGATTTGGTCGCTGTTGTTCCAGATGCACTGTTCGCCCTGGTAGTGGATGTTGCCGCCAAAGCGGATGGTGTAGTGTTTGCTTGGGCGGCGGAATTGCCAGGCGATGTCCTGCTCGGTCCAGGTGTCCGGCCGCTCGACCTGTTTGCCGTTTTCGATGTCCTGGCGGAACATCCCGTATTCGTAGCGGATGCCATAGCCCATCGCCGGGATGCGCAGCGTCGCCAGGCTGTCCATGAAGCAGGCGGCGAGACGTCCCAGGCCGCCGTTGCCCAGACCCGGATCGCCTTCTTCGGCGATGATCTCATTCAAATCCTGTCCCAGTTCGGCCAGCGCCGCGCCCAGGTTGTCATAAACGTCTTCGGCGATGAGCGCGTTTGACAGCGCCCGCCCCATCAGAAATTCCATGGAGAGGTAATAGACGCGGCGCAGGTTTTCGCGGCGGGAATAGCGCGTGCTTTGCAGCCAGCGTTCGGCAGCAAGGTCGCGCACCACCAGCAGCGCGGCGTTCAACCAGTTGGTTTTGGTCGCCTCGGCAGGCGGGCAACCCAGACCGAAAATGAGCTTGTACACCAGCGCTTCTTTCAGGCTCTGCACGTCGCTGCCGGGGGCGCGGTATTCATATTTTTGATTGCTGCTTAGCATGGGATCTCTCCATCGGGGTGAATTTGCCGAAATCATACGCCTCTCGCCTTAATTAAGGAAATGAAATGCCGTATTGCAGACATTCCGCGCGCCGCCATCATCTTCACTTTGCTACGGATTCATGGCAAAGGGAAAAAAGTTTGCTTTATAATGTGCCGCTTTGCGTTATCCCCTCACAACAACACGAGAAGCCCATGAACATCACCCGAATAACCCCCCTCGCCCTGTCCGCCCTGATGCTCGCCACCCTTCCGGCGGCGGCACAAAACACCGCCGTTCCCCTTGACCGCGGCAACGAGCGCCTCTCCGAAGACAACATTGACAAAAGAGCGGTAGAAAACGCGCCAAAACTGCCCGCCGTCCGCCCCGCCAACACCCTGCCGAGCGACGCCGCCGGCCCGGAAAAAGACATCGTCTATACCCCGGAATACCTGAAAGCCCACCCGGAAGAGCTGGAAAAACTGCTGGTCGAACTCATCCGCCGCAACGAAACCGACGGTCTCAAGCTGCTGCTGCCGATTTACGCCGAAGTGCCGAACCGCGACGACTCGCTCATTGACTGGGGCAACGCCATCATCGCCATGAACGAAAACCGCACCGGCGATGCCGTCCGCCTCTACCGCAAACTCATCTCCAACCTGCCGGACAACCGGATGCTGCGCTTCCAGACCGCGCTTGCGCTCTACCGCAACAACGAAATGATTGCCGCCAAAGAGCAACTGCAAAAACTGCGCAGCTCGGATGTCTCCGAAGCCGACCGCAAGGCGCTCGATGACTACATCGCCGCCATTGACCGCCGCGACCAGTGGTCATTCAACGGCAGCCTGAGCTACCTGCGCGACGACAACGTCAACGGCGTCGCCCCCAAAGGCACCCGCATTGAGCTCGGCAATGGCCGCAGCTTCACCTCCAACCGCGACCAGGAAAAAGCCAACGGCATCAGCTACAGCGTCGGCGCCGACAAAAAATGGTCCATCAACGACAACTTCTACAGCTCGCTGCACGGTGATCTCAGCGGCGTGTACTACTACAACAACAAAAACTACAACGACATCACCGCCCGCGTTGCCGCCGGTGGCGGCTTCCGCAACGCGCGCATTGACGTCGAAGTGACCCCGTTCGTACAAACCCGCTTCTACGGACGCGGCAGCAACGGCGACGGCAACCTGCACAACTACTCCAAATCCGCCGGTCTGCGCGTCGATACCTCCTACTGGATGACCCCGCGCTGGCGCTGGCAGAACAACGTCGAATACAGCTACGACAAGCACATCGATATGTACAACTACCTGGACGGCAACCGCATCAGCATGGGCAACACCGTCATGTTCTCGCCGAGCCAAAAACAATACTGGTTCGCCGGGCTGGATCTGAGCCACAAAAGCGCGCGCAGCGCCAGCGACGCCTACAACCGCTTCGGTACCCGCCTCGGCTGGGGACAAGAATGGGGCAAAGGCGTCTCCACCCGCCTGATGGGCAGCTACGGCAAGCGCTTCGCCAAGGACAAGGACTTCTTCAACATCAAGCGCCGCGACAACGAATACAACGTCAACCTCGCGCTGTGGCACCGCAACATCCACTTCCTCGGCATCACCCCGCGCCTCGTCTTCTCCTACAGCAAAATCGACAGCAACAACAAGTTCTACAGCTACGACACCAGCAAAGTCTATCTGGACTTCAGCCGCTCGTTCTGATGACCCGCTGCGATTGCCCAACAAAAAGCCGGATTGCTATCCGGCTTTTTTCATGACTGCATCATCCCCGCGCAGTAATTTTCCACGCCTTGTGGATATTGGGGCGGCGGGCGAAGTCAAAGCCGATGGTGGCGGCGCTGATGTCTTCGCAGTGGTAGCGCGCGCTGATGGCGGGGTCGAGTTTGAAACCGCGGTAGTTGTTGGAGAAATAGAGCGTGCCGCCGGGGGCGAGGCGCTTCATGCAGCGCTCTATCAGCGCAACGTGGTCGCGTTGTACGTCAAACACCCGCTGTTCTTTTTTGGTGTTGGAGAAGGTCGGCGGGTCGCAGAGGATGAGGTCGTACTGCGCCTCTCCTTCTTGCAGCCACGCCATCACGTCTGCCTTGATGAGGCGGTGGCGGCTGTCCAGTTCGTTGGCGTCGAAGTTGCGGTGCGCCCAGTCAAGGTAGGTTTGCGACAAATCAACGCTGGTGGTGTGTGCCGCGCCGCCCAGTGCCGCCTGCACGCTGGCGCTGGCGGTGTAGCAGAAGAGGTTGAGGAAGCGTTTGTCGCGGGCTTCTTCATGGATGCGGTGGCGCAGCGGGCGGTGGTCGAGGAAGAGGCCGGTGTCGAGGTAGTCGTGCAGGTTCACCAAGAGTTTTGCCGCGCCTTCGCGCACGGTGAGGTACTCGCCGCGCGCCGCCTGTTTTTGGTATTGAGCGCTGCCGCGCTGGCGTTCGCGCGTTTTCAGCACCAAGTTGGCGGCGGGGATTTCCAGTATTTGCGGGATGAGGTGCAGCGCGTCCAGCAGGCGTTTGCGCGCTTTTTCCGGGGCGACGGTTTTCGGCGGCGCGTATTCTTGCACGTGGACGTGGTCGCCGTAGATGTCCACCGCGACGGCGTATTCGGGCATATCCTGGTCGTAAACGCGGTAGGCGTCGGTGTCGGCGGCGGCGGCCGCTTTCACGGCGGCGCGGCGGTTTTTGCGCAGGCGGTTGGCGAGCATGCGCGCCTGTTCGTCCACCGGCGCGGCGGGGTCGTGTGTTTGTCCTTCTGTTTCGTGTTGTTCGCTGCGCAGGTAGAGCGCGATTTGGGTTTCGATGCCGCCGTTGTAGGCTTGGTAGGTTTTGTGGCGTTGCAGGCGCAGGCGTTTGAGGAGGTCGGGGTTGCTGCTGATAATCGCCATTTGCCAGTCAGCGGGGAAGGTTTTGTAGGCCGCGCCGAGGGCGTCGTAGGTGCCGACGAGTTCGCTCAGGGTGCCGAGGCGTTCGCCGTAGGGCGGGTTGGTGATGATGAGGCCGCGCGCGCCGTAGCCGGGTTGGGCGGTGAAGCGGGCGAGTTCGCGCCGCTCCAGATGGAGGCAGTGGCCGAGGTCGAGGCGGGTGGCGTTGTCACGCGCGCTGGCGAGGGTCGCGCCGTCGTGGTCGTAGCCCCAGATTTTCAGGTCAAGGCGCGACAGTCCCGCTTCGCGCCGCTCGCGCGCTTCTTCGAGCAGGCGTTTCCACACCGCCGGTTTGTGGCTTTGCCAGTGGCTGAAGCCGAAATGTTGCCGTGTCAGCGCCGGAGCGATGTCGGCCGCCATCAGCAAGGCTTCGAGCAGCAGGGTGCCGCTGCCGCAAAGCGGGTCGATGAGGTTATGGCCGTCGGCGGCGAGTTGCGGCCAGCCCGCGCGGTAAAGCAGGGTGGCGGCGAGGTGTTCTTTGATGGGCGCGGCGCCGTGCGCGAGGCGGTAGCCGCGCTGGTGCAGGCTGCCACCGGCGAGGTCGAGGGCGAGGGTGAGGCGGCCTTTGCGCAGGTGGGCATCGATGCTGATGTCGGGGTTTTTCGCGTCCACGTCCGGGCGGCGGTGCAGGGTGTCGCGCAGGTGATCGGCGATGGCGTCTTTGACTTTGAGCGCGCCGAACTGGGTGTTGCGGATGCCCTGGCCGATGCCGTTGAAGTTCACCGCAAAGGTGCTGTCGGCGTCGATGTGTTCGTCCCAGGGGACGGCGCGGGCGAGGGCGTAGATGTCGTCGGGGTTGGCGACTTCGCCTTCGGCGACAAGCCAGAGGACGCGGCTGGCGATGCGCGACCAGAGGCAGAGGCGGTAGGCGGTTTCGAGGTCGCCCGTGCCGGAGACGACGGCGACGCCAAGGCGGGCGTTTTGCAGGCCGAGGGTTTCGGCCTCATGAAGGAGGACTTGTTCGCTGCCTTTGGCGCAGGGGAGGACGAGGGGGTGTTGCATCGGGTTCCTTGTGTGAGTAGTAGGGTGGGTCTTGACCCACCGTTATGCTTTTTCTGGCGGAGCAAGTTTTTCATGTCGGCCATGAATGGCCGACCTACGGCTATGACTATTGGGCATCGGCG
>NZ_CALJAH010000455.1 GCF_938028185.1 uncultured Cardiobacterium sp.
CCGCCTGGCCGCCCGCGCGCGTGCCGGACGGCATTGAGCGCCGCTGGACATTCAGCCGCGCCCCCGACGCCAGCCTGGAAGACTACACCGCCCTCCTCGTGCCATTTGGCACCCCGGTCGTCGCCGTCATCGCCTGGAGCGCGCTGCGACTGGATCAGCTCCTGCAACAGCTCGGCGTCCCGGCGACCATCCTCGTCACCACCGTGCTGATACTCCTCGCCTTCTGCGCCGCCTTTCTCGCCATCAGCAACTACTGGCTGCGCCAACCGCAGCGCCCGCCGCTGCCCGACCTCATCCTCGCGCGCGACGGCATCCACCACGGCAAGACGCACATCCCCTGGGCGGGCATCCGCGCCGTGGAAGAAGACCGCTGGCACAGCAGCGACGACAAACCGCGCCGCGCGCTGAACCTCTACTGGCAGCCCCACGCCAACGCACGCTACCTGCGCCACCGCCGCATTGACACCAGCTACCCGGCCAACAGCGACGATTGCGACGCCGTCACCCGGCAAATCGCCGCACACATCCGCCTGCACAGCCCCAACCTCGGCACGCGCCGCGACCTGCCCGCGGTGCGCCTGTAACCGTCCTTGCAAAGCCCTGTACGGCGTTGCGCCACCACACACGCTACGATTGCCGAACGCATTTATAGCGATACACTCAAAGTTTTACACAAAGAACAATGCTGAAGGCGATACGCAGCTGTACGACGAGACAGCACAGTGCGAAACTTTCGGTGGATGGCTATATAGAGCCGCAACCCGTCGCCCCGCCGCTGAAGTGCAAAGATGCAGCCCGCCGCGTGCTGTTGCACAATAACGCCCTTTCCGGCCAAACCCCGCACCCATGCCCTTCAATCAGCCCCTGACCAATCTCGCCGCCCACGGCGAAAAAACCCTCACGCTCTTCGCCCGCAGCGGCGTCGAAACCCTGCGCGATCTCCTCACCCACCTGCCGCTGCGCTACGAAGACCGCTCGCACATCACCCCCATCGCCGCGCTGCGCGACGGCGCCACCGTGCAAGTCCACGGCGAAGTGCTGCACGCCGACCTCGTCCAGCGGCGCAAGCGGATGCTGCTCGTCACCCTGCGCGACGCGGCGGGCGACTACTGCAAGCTCGTTTACTTCAACTTCTACCCCAGCCAGCAAAAAGCCTTCGCCCCCGGCCGGCGCGGCCTCTTTTACGGCAAGGCGGTGTGGACGGTGCAGGGCTACCAAATCCACCACCCGGAAGTGCAATGGCTGGCCGACGGCGAAACGCCGCACCTTTCCGCGCAACTCTACCCCGTTTACCCCACCGTCAAAGGCTTGGGGCAGGCGCGCTGGCACGAGCTGATGCGGCGCGCGCTGGCGCTGGTTCTGCCGCAACTGCCTGCACAAGACCCGCTGACCGAAGCAGGCTACTGGCCGCTGCCCGCTGCCCTCACCGCGTTGCACCAGCCGGACGAAGCCACCGCGCTGGACGCATTGCTCGCGCGCGACCATCCGGCGCGACGCCGCCTCATCATCGAAGAACTGGTCGCGCATCAACTCTCCATCCAGAACGCCCGCCAGCGCCTGCGCGAACAGCGCGCCACTGCACTACCCGCCGAACCGCCGCTGTTACAACAATTCCGCGCCGCCTTGCCCTATACGCTCACTGCCGCACAACAGCGCGTCTGCGCCGAAATCGCCGCTGACCTCGCGCAAACCACGCCAATGCTGCGCCTGGTGCAGGGCGACGTCGGCAGCGGCAAAACCGTCGTTGCCCTCACCGCCTGTCTGCAAGCCATCGCCGCCGGACAACAGGCGGTATTCATGGTGCCGACCGAACTCCTCGCCGAACAGCACGCCGCCAACATCCGCCGCTTGCTCGGCAACCTCCCCGTGCGTGTCGAAACGCTGACCAGCAAAATGCCCGCCGCCGACAAACGCGCCAGCCTGCAAGCGATTGCCGACGGCAGCGCCGACCTCATCATCGGCACCCACGCCGTCTTTCAAGAACAAGTCCGCTATGCCCGCCTCGCCCTCGTCGTCATCGACGAACAGCACCGCTTCGGCGTGCATCAGCGCCTGCAACTGCAAGACAAAACCGCGCCTGGCGCGAGCGTCCATCAGCTTGTCTTGACCGCCACCCCCATCCCGCGCACCCTCGCCATGAGCCACTACGGCGAGCTGGACTGCTCCATCATCGACGCCCTGCCCGCCGGACGCCAGCCCATCCAAACCAGCGTCGTCTCCAACCAGAAGCGCGACGCCGTCATCGCCCGCGTCGGCGAAAACTGCCGCGCCGGGCGGCAAGCCTACTGGGTTTGCCCGCTCATCGAAGAATCCGACACCCTCGAATGCGAAAACGCCGAAGCGACTGCGGCGCAACTGCAAGCGATGCTGCCGGACATCCGCGTCGCCCTGCTGCATGGCCGCATGACGAACGACCAGCGGCAGGCGACGATGAACGCCTTTGTTGCGGGCGAAGCGCAACTGCTCGTCGCCACCACCGTCATCGAAGTCGGCGTCGATGTCGCCAACGCCACCCTGATGATTATCGAAAACGCCGAACGCTTCGGCCTCGCGCAACTGCACCAACTGCGCGGCCGCGTCGGCCGGGGCAGCGCCCAATCCTACTGCCTGCTGATGTACCAGCCGCCGCCGGGCGAAACCGCCCAACGCCGCCTGCGCATCATGCGCGAAACCACCGACGGCTTCCGCATCGCCGAAGAAGACCTCGCCATTCGTGGCGCGGGCGAACTGCTCGGCACAAGGCAGACGGGCGACGCCACCTTCCGCGTCGCCCGCCTGCCGCGCGACGGCGATTTACTGGGCGAGACCGAACGCCTCACCCGCGTGTTGCGTGAACGGCATCCCGACTTTTGCGAAGTGCTGCTCACCCGCTGGACGGCATCGCGCGAGAAATATCTGAACGCCTGAAGCCATTTGCCATTTACATACACCTTCCCCGCAACCCTGTATGTAAACCGCCGATTCCCCCTCCCCCGTGGGGGAGCGTGTATAGACCGGACACATGGGTAACAGATGTGCGAGGATATACTGCAAATGCGCAACCTCGCTATAACGGCCAGGACTAAACGCATCTCCCCGGTGCGGAGCAGCTTCCGTCCACCTGTTGTCTGAATGACACATCATTACCAAATGCACACCGCTACCGCCCCCTGGCATATCCCCAAAAATCCCCTGAAAAACAAAACATCACATCCGACACGGCCCGCCCGCAGCGTGTGGTGTGTGTACAACCCGGTGTGAAAACTTGCAAAGCACAAACATTACATTAAGATGCCAACCAGTCATGCGGCTGTAGCCAGTGGCTATATCCTTATCAGTCTTCAACACAAACGGAGATCCAAAAATGAAACTAACCAACCTCTCATTGGCAATCATGGTGGCCGTTGGCGTTGCTGCCTGCGGTGGCAGCGATGACAACAACAGCAACAAGCCCGCTGACCCGCCCAAGCCCTCTACCCCCAGCCAGCCCCAACAGCCGGAACAACCCAAACAGCCGGAAGCCCCCAGCAGCCAGCAAACCGTTGACCCGACCGGCACCCAGGTCGTAGATGACAAAGACCTGACCAAACAAAACACCGTCGGCACCCTGAACTACATCCGCCGCGACGGCTCCAAATACGACCGCACCCTGAACCCGACCAAGCGCGCCTCCGCCTCGCCGCTGCTCGGCACCAGCCTGGACGAACAAAACCCGCAGCTGACCAACATCGTCCTTGCCCGCCAAGAAATCACCCGCGCCGACGGCACCCCGGTCAAGGCACAATTTGCCGGCAGCGACAACCCGATGCCGCTCAAGGCAGACGGCACCCCGATTCCGGACTCCGTCACCAACGATAACAGCCTGCAACAGGAAAACTTCGCCAACGTGGACGTGCTGGCAGGAATGTACAAGCGCAACGTGGACAACACCGATGCCTTGCACGCCGATGAAGCCAACAACGTGGATGACAAGAACAAGATTAACCGGGTCATCAACGATACGATGTGGTGGGGACCGCTTAACACACCTAATGAACACGGAAAAAATCAGGTAACACAGCATCCCACCTACAACACAACTCCCTATGTAATTTCCTATGGTGACGTCAATGGTAAAGGGGAACGTGTTCTCTCCAATGGCTATCACTATACGACTATTAAAAATCGTCTTGATTTGAAGCCAGATGAGAACAATGCTGGCTTAACAACCGATAACGTCGGAAGACATGAGCTTGACATGACCCAGCGTGATGGGGGGTTAACCGCAATTATCGACCCGCTGAAATGGCAAGAAAAAGGCAGAACCGGAACTGGTACACCTGCCGATCCTTATGTTTATACCGGTATTAAACACACCGGCAAGGATATTAATGGCAAAGACGTCTATACCTATCGCGGTTTTACCCCACCGGCGGATGAAAATTCCACTATCGATTTTGGTAAATATACAATTTCTGCCCGGGCTGCCCATACGGATACAGTTTATGACGGCAGATACAACAGTGCCCGCTACGGCAAGGGGCTGGTGTGGTGGTCTGCGCCGGAAACCGCTTTCGAGAACTCCGTTTCTCGTGGCAAAACAGAAACTGATGACATTACAACAGCGGTTACTACCAGCACGACCAATAATGGCGTTACCGAACTGGCCAAAGAAAACGGCAATGCCGCTACCAACGGTCTGATCCGTGTCGGCGGCGGTTTCTCTACCTTGGGGCAGGAGCTGACCTACAACAAAGAAGAGAAGAAATGGGAAGACCACCACAATACGACTACCCGTATCTTCGGTCGTTATCACCTCGCCTATGCCGGAACCGGCGAGAAAAACAAGGGTATCCATCCGGTTGCCATGAACAGCTTCAAGGGCGCCCGCTCTTTCGTTGCCGAAGTAGAAAATACCGCTTGGGACAAGACTACTTACCTCGGAACCCCCGGCACCAAAGCGACCCAATACAGCATCGGCGCCATCCCGACGACGCTGAAATACGTCCAGTATGGCCGCGTTTCTACCCAGTTGGATGTTGATGAAGGCACCAAAGGCTACGCCGACAACTTCATCCGCAACCCGTTCAAGGCGAAAAACGCCGACGACTCCGTCGATGACTACTTCTACCGTGGTACCAATGCCACCACCATCGAACAGATGGCGGCATTGCCGAGCGACCAGAAAGCGGTGTACCAGGGACACGCTTTGATGTACGGCATTGACAACGACTTCCACAACGCCGGCAAACGCAACCTGCCGAACGCCTTTGCCGGTGCGACCAGCGGCCTGGGCCTGGGCAACTTCGTCGAAGCCCGCGTGGATTTCGGCAAGAAGCGCGTCCTCGGCGATGTCTATAACGAATGGCTGCTCGACCCGACCAAGGCGACCACCACCCGCGACAACCTCGTCCGCTTCCAGGGCAATATCGTTGGCAACACCGTGGTCGGTACCGCTGACCGCACCTACGTCGCCGGTGATGACTGCGCCACCTTCAAGGCATCCTTCTTCGGCGAAAAAGCGGAAGAAATGGGCGGCTCCTTCAACTCCGTACAAGACCCGCAAAAATACGGCGATGCCTACGGCCAAAACGACTGGGGCGGCGTCTTTGGCGCGAGCAAAGGCGATGGCGGCAACACCTTCCAGGGTGATGACGGCAACAACAATTACGGCAACAACAACCCCACGCCGTAAGCATTCCCCGCTTGAGCATCAAAACGGCCACGCAAGTGGCCGTTTTTTATTAGGGCTGTTTATAGCGATACTCACAAAGTTCTGTACAAGGCGCGTCGTTGTAGCCGCAAAATCGTCGCCATGCCGCGAACGGTGCGCCGAG
>NZ_CALJAH010000456.1 GCF_938028185.1 uncultured Cardiobacterium sp.
AAAAAGACGGATTAGACAAAGCTGCCTGATCCAATCCATCCGCCCTCCGATAATTTTGGGGCGGTTCAGAGCGGTACCTGCGGAATAGCGCGTCCAGCGTCCCGGACGGCAGCGGCAAATCGACCAGTGCGAGCAACTCACGCGCAGCGACAGACAGCGGTACGGTGCGATCATGGCCGTTCTTGGTGTCGCGCAGGGTAGCGAGCTTGCCCGCAACATCATCGAGTTGCAGCTTCAAAATCTCGCCCGCGCGCATCGCCGTCTCCATCGCAAACAAAAAACACCAGGCAACCAACTCCCGCTGTAACTTCAGTCGCGAGCCGGGCGTGTAGCCCAATGCGGCGACGATAGCCGCAGCGTCGTCTGGAGTGATGCGCCGGTCACGCGACTGGTTGGACGCAGGGCGCTTGATAAGGCAGAAAGGATTTTGCGGTAACAACAGCCCCCATACCTTTTGCGCGTGGGTATAAAGCGCCGACAGCGAGTTCCACTCGCGCACCACGCTGGCAGCCCTCACCGACTGCAAGTGGACATCGCGCCGGTTCAATTTCTCAACCAGTTTGCCAGCGATGCGGAAAAAATCACGCAAAAAGCCGACAGCCGCAGGCTCTCGTTGCGCGCACTCTTTTTGGTTGGCGTGACTTCGACGAGATAGCGACGCAGAATATCGGCGTCGGTACGAGGCACTGCACCCGCTCCCGTCAAAATCAATAACCCCTTATCTGCAAAAGGGTTTATTGTTTCTAGATTCGTGAATCCCGCCACCGTTCCCGCATTGCTTCGCGGACTTCCACCGAAACCGCGCCGCTGTAGCCGTCGCTATCGACGATGGTGGCGAGGGCATTGACCGCCGGATGGCGCAGCAGCAGTTCCAGCACCGCCTGCTTGAGCGGGGCGCGGTCGTAATGCGGGCTGTTGCGCCCTTTGCCGTGGACGACAATCCAGCATTCGCTGCGGCGGTTACGGCGTTCGTCCAGCAGATCGCCGAGGTAGCGCAGCGCTTCATCCACAAAGAAACCGTGCAGGTCAATTTCGCGCGCGACCGGCAGCCGTCCGGCGCAGAGGGCATGGAAGCGGGCGTCGGGGATGGCGGCGAGGTTGTGCCGGGTTTCCTGCGGGTCGGCGCTGTGCCGAATACGTTGCGCTTCGATGCGGCGGCGCTGTAAAATTTTCGCCTGCTTGCCGAAGTCTTCGGCCTGCGGCGGGGTTTTCAGGGGCGTGACTGCGCCGACAAGGTCGGCAAAGCGTTCTTTTTCCGTCATGGGGGCTGGGTGAGGCAGGGTTTGTTTCATCATACACCGCGCGCTTTTATAAGGATAAATCATGAAAATCGGTATTCACGGGATTAACGGCAAGATGGGTTTGGCGATTGCGCATGAAATCATGGCGCACCCGGAGCTGGAGCTGGGCGCGGCCTCGGTGCGCAACGGTCATCATTGGGCGGGCAAGCGTCTGTGTGATGTCGCCCCGGAATTGCCGGAATGCACGGTGCGCGTGACCAGTAATTTGGACCAGTTCTGCGCGGCGGTGGATGTGGTGGTCGATTTTACCCGGCCGGATGCGACGCTGTTGCTGTTGCCAGTCTGCCAGAAGCTGAAGAAACCACTGATGATTGGCACCACCGGCTTTAATGATGACGCCACCGCCTGGATTCACCGCGCCGCGAAGCATATTCCGCTGGTCTTGGCCGCCAATACCAGTCTCGGCGTGAATATTCTGTTTGAGGTCAGCCGCCGCGTCGCTGAGGTGCTGGATTTCCAGCATTGGGACGTGGACATTCTCGAAGCGCATCACCGCAACAAGGTGGATGCGCCTTCCGGCACGGCGCTGCGCATCGGCGAGATGATTGCCGCCGCGCAAAACAGCGATTTTGACGAGCGCAAACGCTATCCGTATGTGAACCGCCGCAAGAGCGGCGATATTGGCTTTTCCGTGGTACGCGCCGGCGACATTATCGGCGAGCATACTGTTTTCTTTACGGCGGACGATGAGCGGCTGGAGTTCACCCACCGCGCCAGCAACCGCCGTATTTTCGCGCGTGGTGCATTGACGGCGGCAAACTGGCTGGGCGACCGCCCGGCGGGTTTGTACAGCATGGCCGATGTACTGGGCTTCACTTCCTGAGCGGGAACATTTCCATGAAATACTTGAACTATCTGATCGTTATCATCCTCTGCATCGCCTTCGCGGTGATGGGGCTTTTCAACAACGGCGCGGTAACGCTGAACTACATTTTGGGTACGCAGACCCTGCCGCTGGTGGCGGTAATGCTGATTTGCTTCCTCTTCGGCGCGCTGCTGATGCTGGTGCTCTTTGGCACCAAGGCCTTCTTCTGGCGGCAACGCGCGCGCACGCTGGAACACCTGATGGCGCGTGAACGCAAAGAAGCGGAAAAAGCGGCAATCCAGGCAGAATTTCACGCCGACCAGAAAACCGCCTGATGGCTGACTGGCTCATCATCCTGCTGTTGCCGTGCGCCGCCTGGTCGGGCTGGTGGCTGGCAATGCGCAAAGAAGCGCGCGACCTGCGTGCCGACAAAACCCGCGCCGCGTATTTTGAGGGCGTGGGTTTTTTGCTGAACGACCAGACCGACCGCGCCGTGGACGTTTTCATCCACATGGCCGACCTTGACCAGCAAATGCTGGACAACCAGCTCACCCTCGGCAGCCTCTTCCGCAAACGCGGCGAACTCGACCGTGCGCTGCACCTGCACCAGCAACTGCGCAACCATTCGCAGCTGAGCGACGCACAGCGGATGGCGGTCGATTACGAACTGGCGGAAGACTACGCCGCCGCCGGGATGTACAACCAGGCGCAGGCGCTGTTTGAACAACTGCTGGCAGAACAATACCGCGAAGCGGAAGTCATGCCCGCGCTGGCGCACCTCTACGAACGCACCAAACAATGGCAGGCGGCGCTGGAGCTCTCCGCCGCGTGGCAGGCAAAAGGCTACGGTGCGCGCGGCACGGAAATCTCGCACTACTACTGCGAGCTGGCACAACAGGCGGGCGACGACGCCACCGTCGCGCAATACCTGCAACAGGCGCTTGCTGCCGACCGCGACTGCGTCCGCGCCAACCGGATGCGCGGCCAGCTCCTGCTGCGCCAGGGCGAATACGTCAATGCCATTCACGCCCTGCAAAGCATTGGCGAAACCTCGGCGGCGCTCCTGCCGGACGTATTGCCCGACATCGCCGCCGCCTACCACGCCATTGGCCGCGACGACGAATACCGCTACTGGCTGGAAAAAACCGAAGCGCAAAACCCGAACCCGCGCCTGACATTGGCACTCGCCCAATTACTGGGCGAAACCGCGCCTGACGCCGCTGCCGACCTGCTGCAAACGCGGATGGAAGCCAAACAAACCCCGCTGTTGCTCTCCGCCTGGTTCAACTACCGCCCCGGACTCGCGCCGCTCGCCACCAGTGCGGGCAAACTGGTCGCGCCGCGCACCGTGTACCAGTGCAACGAATGCGGCTTTCGCCAGCAAAACCTCATCTGGCATTGCCCCGCCTGCTTCGCCTGGAGCAGCTTCCGCCCGCAGCTCGAACTCAAAGTAGAAAACCGATGAACCCCAAACCGCTGCTAATCGCCCTCGACTACAACCGTGGCGCAGACGCCCTGGCACTTGCCGCCCAACTCTCGCCCGACCTCTGCCGCCTGAAAATCGGCAAAGAACTCTACACCCGCGAAGGACGGCAACTGGTCGAAGCGCTGCAAGGCATCGGTTACGACATCTTCCTTGACCTCAAATACCACGACATCCCCAACACCGTCGCCGCCGCGCTGCGCGTCGCCGCCGATATGGGCGTGTGGATGGTGAACGTCCACGCCAGCGGCGGCCGCAAAATGCTGGAAACCGCCGCCGACGCGCTTGCCCGCTACCGCCAGCCGCCGCTGCTCATCGCCGTCACCGTCCTCACCAGCCTGGGCGATAACGAACTGCGTGAAATCGGTATTGGCGAACCGCTTGCCGCCCACGTCGCCCGCCTCACCGCGCTTGCCGCCGGCAGCGGCCTGAACGGCGTCGTCTGCTCGGCACACGAAGCGGGCGCGGTCAAAGCCGCGCATGGCCGCGACTTTCTCACCGTCACCCCCGGCATCCGCCCGGCGGGCAGCAGCGCAGACGACCAGACACGCACCATGCCCCCCGCCGCCGCCCTGCAAGCAGGCGGTGACTACCTCGTCATTGGCCGCCCCGTCACCCGCGCCGAAAAACCGGCGGTCGCGCTGGCGGACATCATCACCAGCATCAAAACCGGAGCATAACCATGCCCACGCCTATACGCGGCTCAAAAACCGTTTACATCCTGCCCAACCTCTTCACCACCGCATCGCTGTTCTGCGGCTTCTACGCTATCCTCGCCGTCATCGACGGCAGTGGCCGCTTCACCTTCGCCGCCGCCCTCATCTTCGTCGCCATGATCTTCGACGGCTGTGACGGCCGCGTCGCCCGCCTCACCCGCACCGAATCCGAATTCGGCGTGCAATACGACTCGCTCGCCGACCTCATCTCCTTCGGCGTCGCCCCCGCCATCATCATCTACCAGTGGGCGCTGCACTACGCCGCCATCGAGCCCATCTACCCCGCCAAACTCGGCTGGTTCACCGCCTTCATCTACACCGCCTGCACCGCGCTGCGCCTCGCCCGTTTCAACGTCCAGGTCGGCATCACCGACAAAGCCGTCTTCATCGGCCTGCCCAGCCCGTCCGCCGCCGCCATCGTCGCCGGCTTCGTCTGGACGGGCAGCAACTACCACTGGAACGGCGCCAACCTCATCATGCTCTCCGCCGTCATCACCTGGTTCAGCGCGCTGGCAATGGTGAGCAACTTCAAATACTACAGCTTCAAAACCTTCAAACCGCAAAGCCGCCTGCCCTTCAGCAAAGCCGCGCTGCCCGCCTGCCTCATCGGTCTCATCTTCCTCAAGCCTGCCCCCACACTCTTCGCGCTCTTCCTCCTCTACGGCCTGCACGGCCCCATTTGGACACTGTGGCGCATCGCCAAACGCCGCCAGGGGCGCACCGGGTGATTACCCTCCGCCCGAACCAACAAACCGCGCTGGCGCTGCTCGGCTACAAACTGTGGCTGCCGCGCGCCGAACTGGCCGCCCTGCGCGCCGCGCCGCC
>NZ_CALJAH010000457.1 GCF_938028185.1 uncultured Cardiobacterium sp.
CAACAGGCGAACGCGCCGCTCGTGCCGCGTTTTGCCGCGTTCTTTAATGAACTGCTGGCGCAGCACGGCGTGCAGGAGGCGGGCAGTTATGGCCAGCCGCGCCACCAGCCGGAGCTGGAAGGGTTTGATTTCGTGATGTCATGCAGCACACTGTCGGCCAGCGCCGATGGTTGCGGCGCACAGGTGGAAGGCCGGGTCGCGTTGGATGTGTTGCGCGACGCGGAACGCGCCAATGATGCGATTGGCGAAGCGCGGTAACATCATGAGTAAAAAATGTTTTGCTTTTTCCGGGAGGGATAGATTACAATTTTGACACATCATAGTAACGTCCGCATGACTCAACCGTGGCTGGCAAGGACTGTAACCCTGAGGAATTTCAGGGGCTTCGCCGCGACTCTCCTAAGGAAATATTTATGGCTGCGACAACACACAATTATTACCGCATCTTGGGTATCAAAACGACCGCTGGCGTGCAGGAAATCCGCCAGGCGATTGAGGCGCTGCGCCGGAAGGATACGGAAGGCCGATACGCCGCTACCCTCAAAAAGATTGACGAAACCCTTTCCGATCCGGAAAAACGCGGTGCCTATGACGACGAACTCGGCATTGATGGCGCATTGCGTGGCGATTATTACGTTTCCTTTCAAATCAAGGGGGAGCAGAAGCCGAAGCAGACCTTTGTCGATGTCAGCGGCAGGGAATATGGCAGCGAAGAAGCACTGCGTAACGCGCAAAAGGCGCGCTACAACCAAATGACGGTTGAGCTGGAAGAATGGGAAAAAAGCATTGCCTCGCGTAACAAATTTCTCTCGATGGGGCGTTCCTTCGTCTTTCTGGGAATGCTGGCGGGCGCCTTGCTGGTCGCCTTCTTTGCCGGCAAACCGTTTTATGACAGCTATCAGGCGAAAAAGCAGGCAGAAGCCGCCTATGGCGAGCTGGTCAAGGCTGGCAAGAGCGTGATGGATTACATCCGTGCCGAGCAGGCGTTCCCGTCCACCGTGCCCTACTACGAGCGCGACGGCAATTACTACGACATCAATGTGAAAGTGAACAATGAGAATCTGCAAGGCAACAGCATCGAATTGTCCTTCAACAACGAAGCATACGACGGTCTGCAAAATGGCAGCCTGACTTTTGAACTCTACCAAATTCCCAACGGCATCCTTGACTGGCGCTGTCATGCGCAAATCCCGGGGCAATTCGCGCCGGTGCGTTGCATGGTCAATTAAACCGGTTCTCCATGTGGCGGGCGGTGCAGCGATGCCCGCCCGTTTTTTGTGTCCGAATCGCCGCCGCACTGCGGCAAAGGCGATAAAATGCGGTTCCCTTTAACCTCAAGAGGAAACTGTCATGAGTCAAGCAACCATCCTGCAACACCTGCCCGTCGGCGAAAAAGTCGGCATCGCGTTCTCCGGCGGGCTGGATACCTCCGCTGCGCTGTTGTGGATGAAACAAAAAGGCGCGCGTCCCTTCGCCTACACCGCCAACCTCGGCCAGCCGGACGAAAGCGACTACGATGCCATCCCGCGCAAAGCCAAAGAATACGGCGCCGAGCAGGCGCGGCTCATTGACTGCCGCAGCCAGCTGGTGCGCGAGGCCATCAATGCCATCCAGAGCAACGCCTTTCACGTCACCACCGGCGGCCTCACCTACTACAACACCACCCCGCTCGGCCGCGCCGTCACCGGCACCATGCTGGTCGCGGCGATGCAGGAAGATGACGTCCACATCTGGGGCGACGGCAGCACCTTCAAGGGCAACGACATTGAGCGCTTTTACCGCTACGGCCTGCTGACCAACCCACATCTCAAAATCTACAAACCCTGGCTGGATCAACGCTTTATCGACGAACTGGGCGGGCGCGCGGAAATGTCGCAATTTCTGAACGACAACGGCTTCGACTACAAAATGAGCGCGGAAAAAGCCTATTCCACCGACTCCAACCTCCTCGGCGCCACCCACGAAGCCAAAGACCTCGAACAACTCGACAGCAGCGTGCGTATCGTCGCCCCGATCATGGGCGTCGCCTTCTGGCGCGAAGACATCGCCATCAAGCCGGAAACCGTGCGGGTGCGCTTTGCCGAAGGCGTGCCGGTTGCGCTCAACGGACGCGAATACCCCGACCCGGTCGAACTCATGCTCGAAGCAAACCGCATCGGCGGACGGCACGGCCTCGGCATGAGCGATCAAATCGAAAACCGCATTATCGAAGCCAAATCACGCGGCATCTACGAAGCGCCCGGCATGGCACTGCTGCACATCGCCTACGAACGCCTCGTCAGCGGCATCCATAACGAAGACACCATCGAACAATACCGCATCAACGGCATCCGCCTCGGTCGCCTGCTTTACCAAGGGCGCTGGTTTGACCCGCAGGCGCTGATGCTGCGCGAAACCGCGCAACGCTGGGTGGCGAAAGCCATCACCGGCGAAGTCACCCTGGAGCTGCGCCGCGGCAACGACTACAGCTTCCTCAACACCGAATCGCCGAACCTCACCTACGCACCAGAACGGCTGTCGATGGAAAAAATCGAAAACGCGCCCTTCACCCCTGCCGACCGCATCGGGCAGCTCACCCTGCGCAACCTCGACATCAGCGACACCCGCGCCAAACTGGCGCTCTACATCGA